>NZ_PDIG01000039.1:0-83622 GCF_004745185.1 Escherichia sp. E2661 | reverse complement strand
CATACAGCGCCCATTGTCCACATCCGCCGCACCGAGACGCTTCCCCATGCCGTAGCGCGGATGGGTCAGCATATCCCACAGACACCAGGCCATGTTGTTGCTGTATGCCGGTTTAAACGTCCCGTCCCAGATACCGCTGTATTGCCGCGTCTGCGGGTTATAGTTCGACGGCACCTGCAGAATGCGCCCGCGAAGATGATAATTACGGCTCACCTGCTGGCTGCCGAACTGCTCCGAATCCACCTGCACGCCGACCAGTGCCGTGTTCGGGTAGCACTGTTTCACATCGATGATTTCGGTGTATGACGACCAGAGCGTTTTGTTCTGCAGCTGGTCTGTTGTGCTGTCCGGTGTCATCCTGCGCATCCGGATATTGAACGGTCGCGGCGGCAGGTTATCCACCACCACCGAGGCCAGATACTGCGACGTGGTTTTGCCCTTAATGGTGATGTCTTTTTCTGTCACCCAGCCACCGTTACGTTGTATCTGAACCAGCAGGCGGACTTCCGACGGATTCCGGTCACCCTTTGAGGTGGTTTCCACCAGTGCCTGCACACCGAAGGTAAAGCGCAGACGGTCGATGTTTGCAGACGTGATGGTCCGGGTGATCGGCGTGTCGTATTTCACTTCCGTACCCAGCACCGTCTCGGAACCGGAGGATTCAAAACCCTCCGGCGGTGTCTGCTCCTGCTCACCTGCCCGGAACACCACCGTGACACCGGAGATGTTGGTATTCCCCTCACTGTCCAGCACCGGTGTACTGTTCAGCAGCACGCTTTTTAATCCATCCACCGGACCTTCAATCGGCCCTTCGCTGATGGCATCGATCACACTCAGTAACTGCGTGGATTTCAGGTTATCCTTCGCTTCGCGCGGGGTATGCCCCTTACTGCTGCCTTTACCCATTCGTCATGCTCCATAAACGACAAAACCGCCCGAAGGCGGTTTCACATAAAACATTTTGCATCAGCGACCAATCACCACAACCTGACCACCGTCCCCTTCGTCTGCCGTGCTGATCTCCTGAGAAACCACCCGCGACCCCACACGCATTTCACCGTACAGAACAGGCAAAACATTGCCCTGAGCAACCATGTTATCCAGTGAGGAAAAATAGGTGTTCTGTTTGCCGTTATCTGTACTGGCTGCCGTGGACGTCCTGGCTTTCGGTGCCAGCATCTGCGCCACACCGCCCAGGATCATACTGGCCCCTGCCGCATACATGCCCGATACAGCCGCGGCACCCAGCCAGCCCACAGGGTTCCACCATGCCACCGCAATCAACGCCGCCCCCAGCACCACCTGAAATACACCGCCACTTTTAGCTCCCGCCAGACGCGGCACGATATGGATCACGGCACCATTTGCCAGCGGCTCATTAAGACGGGCAGATAATTCGGTTTCACCTGCATCACGCCCGGCAATGCGCACCTGATACCAGCCGTCATTCAGTTTCTGACGAAACGCCGGGAGCTGTGTGGCCAGCGCCCGGATGGCTTCGGCCCCCGTTTTCACACGAAGGTCGATGCGGCGGCCAAATCGTTGCAAATCCCCGTAAAGGCAGATGCGTGCCATGCCCGGTGACGCCAGAGGGAGTGTGTGCGTCGCTGCCATTTGTCGGTATACCTCTCTCGTTTGCTCAGTTGTTCAGGAATATGGTGCAGCAGCTCGCCGTCACCACAGTAAATGGCGGCATGATTCGGCACCGATGAACCAAAACAGCACAGCAGCACATCGCCAGGCTGCGCCGCTGACAACGGCACCTGATACAGCCCTGTGGCCTCCAGATTATCCAGATAGAGATTCTGACCGTGACGCCACCAGTCATCCCCGCGATGAAAATCCGGCATCTCAATCCCCGCCAGATGATAAGCATCCCGGAACAGCGTGTAACAGTCCGTCACCCCGTGCTCAAAGCGCCGCCCGGTAAGATGCGGCACACAGCGGAATTTATGAATCTCACCCCGGCAGACCAGCCACCAAGGCAAATCGCTCTGCACCTGCAGCCGCCTGTCAGCCTCACTCAGCCAGGGCAGACCACCGGGGTGGCTGTGGACCAGCGCCACAATCTCACCCTGCATCTCTGCCCGCAGCCAGTCCTCCGGCGACATCCGGAAATACGCCTCCGGCTCACCGGAGATATTCACGCAGGGAAAATATCTTTCCCCCTCCGGCGTTCTCACCACGAAGCCGCACGACTCCGCTGGCGCACATCGCCGGGCGTGCGCCAGAATCGCTGATTCTGTCTGTGTCATGGGATTACTGCGAAAGTTTGTTAATGGAAAGGAAGCCGCCAAAGTTGCCGACGTTATTGCGAAACTTACAACCACTCAGGCATTTGCTGCATTTATCCTTCGTGATATCGGACGTCGGCTGGTCATATTCATCAGCGACAGCCGGACCGTGATAACCGCACTCATCACCGCGATAGGTCCAGGTGCAGGTATTAGCCAGCATGATGCGCCCCGGAAAAACAGCACCGTCCGTTTCCGTCGGCGTGGACAGTACAAAAGAGGCACTGACCGCGCTCAGTTCGCTGCACTGCTCGATGCGCCAGCGGCTGATCACCTCCTGCTCCGGATCGGCGTCACTGTTTCCGTTGACGAAGTTCACCGCATCCAGAAAACGGGCGTAAACCTTACGCCTGACCACCGTTCCGCCGACCAGACTCTGCAGGTCTTCCGCCATCCCGGTGACCATTCCGTGCAGGTTAGAAACCGTCAGTGTCGGACGGGCAGCACTGCCCTTGCCGTTCAGTTCAAATCCCGTCCCCTGAATGGGGTATGCCTGATACTGCCGCCCCTGCCAGGTAACCGGCTCACCTTTTTCGTTCTGCTCATTACAGAAAAAATAACGTTCACCACCGACCTCTGTCAGATCGATTTCCCAGAGCACCACCTGGGCTGACTGAGTGAGGCGTGTCGTCTCATGATGTGTTTCCTGTGGAATATCCTGCATCAGAGCCTCCTATGCCACGACCTGTTCAAAATCTGCCGTTATGGTTACCCACAATGCCCCCACGCTTGCCGACCATTTACGACAAACCACCCTGATCGGCTTCCAGTCATAAGGTGGCGTCCACTGAAATGCGCGGACGCCACCGTGCCGTTCCAGAAAGGCTTTTAAAGATGGGTGTTCACATTTACGAACACGTATCGTCACGCTGTAAGTCGACAACTGGTTATTCAGTCCCGCTGCACGACGCTGTTCATAACCATCGCCCAGCTTCACTGTCACCACTTTCGGCTCTGATACCACATTCATATCCGGGCGCACTTTCCAGTGAAACGTCTCCATTACCGATATGCTCCACTTAACCGACCACCATCACGGGCCTGCTGTTGCATAAAGTCCGCTGCCGCTTTTTTCCCAAGGTCATAAACCACCTTCAGGGCAGCCGGGCCTATCTGCCCGTTCGTGCCATCGTTATTGATCTCGATGTTGTACTGCGGGGCAAACATCGCCATACCTGAACCACCAATATCCGCCACAACCCCCAGCTTACCGTCAGCACCACGACGCAGTGGCAGAATGGCTTCAGGTCCAGCTTCCCCCATCACACCCGCGCCTTTTGCAAAAGCAAAAAACGTCGGACGGTTAACCACCGTGCCACTGTAGCGACTCAAATCAGCCGACTGATAAACACCGCCATCAGCATTGGCTACAAAATCAAAAGGCAGCGCGGAAGCAATGCCTTTTACCGCTTTCATTAAAGCTATCTGAGCCATGATTCTGGACATATCTGACAGCACAGAAGAAGTAAAAGATTTGAAATTGAGTTTGCCTGTAGTACAGAATGTCGCCAGCCAGTCACTCATGCTACTGAACGCAGACGTGAACAACTGTTCCACTGTCCCGGCTGTGTTATCCGCATTCTCAGTGACATTCTGGAGTGCACGCAGGACTCCGTTTTTCCAATTACCCTGAGCAATTTCAAGCTGTTGCCAGTAACGGCGATTCTCATTCAGTTGTCGGTTCAGGCTCTCCGTCAGCGCCTGCTCGGCCTTTCTGTAGTCATCCGTGTTATATGTCCCTTTCTGCTCACTATCCCGCCTCAACTGCTCCAGCTGTTGCTGGTATTTCTGGCGAAGACTCAGTTGTACCTGATATCGCTGCCGCTGCTGATCACCCATACCAACCGTGGCGATATCCAGGTCATGTTGCTGACGCTGAGCGCGCTCTTCTTCAGCCAGTTGACTGGTCAGCTGAATTGTTTTTTTCTTCAGATCGTTGAGTGCCGTCTGTTTCTGAAGCTCCTGCTGTTTTACATCCAGCAGCGTCAGTGCCTGAATCAGTTCATCTTTACGGGCCAGCACACTCTTTTCATCTGCCGTCAGTTTTTTCCCGTCCAGATCGCTGATGCGCTGCTGCAGAGCCAGAAGCTGTTTATGCGCTTCTGTCATCTTTTCAGTGGCAATGCCTGCTGACTGTCTTGCAGCAGCAATCTGTCCTTCCACCTGTGCCTGTTGCTGACTGTACTGCAGCAATAACCGGGTGGCCTCATCATTACGGGTTTCGCGTGTTTTTTTCTTACCGGATGCCAGGGCTTTCTCGTAACGTTCATTTTCACGTTGTATCGCCGCATCCCTGACAGCCTGATCGGCGTACTGCATGGCATTAATACGCGCAATTTCACGCTGATGTCGTGCAGCTTCCGTTTCATTCATCCGGTTCAGTGCAGCATTTTCAGCATTACGGCGTTTCTGTTGCTCCTGATAATTCCGCTCTGCCTGCTCTTTTGCATCCTGCAAATCCTTCTGGCGTTTTTTCTCCTGAAGATCGTTAAGACGCTGCTGATCGTATTCAACCTGAGAAGATGATGCCGTCCAGGGGAGTCTTTTCGCCCGCGACACTTTCTCCTGTAAAGCGGCAATCTGCGCATCCAGCGAATCTTCACGACCAATATTCATGGCCGCATCCCAGAACTGCTTCCACCAGTCAGACAAAGTTTGCAGCGTACTGCCCAGCGCATTGAGGTTATTATCAATATCCGCAGTACGCCGACCGGTTTCCTCTGCCAGTGCAGACATGGCTATCCGTGCCGCATCACTGGACCGCCCCTGCTCTCCAAGGACGCGTATCTGCTCAAGCTGAGTGGCAGTAAGAAAATGCAGCTCATTGTCCAGAGACTTCGCGGCATTTACAGGATCATCCTTCAGCCGCTTAAACTGATTTATGGTATCGCTGACCGACTGGCCAACCGATCGCTCCATCTGTGCGGCAGCTCTCGCCACCATACCGATATCGTTTCCACGAAATGCACCACTCCCCACCACCTGAGCCAGCGCACCGGCTGCAGCATGTTGCGTGATACCATTCCCGGAAATAGCACGACTGAGCGTCCACAGCTGCCCGGCAGTGACTCCGGCATAATGCCCCGTCAGCGACAGCTGGCGGTTAAATTCTTCCCCCTCCTTCTGACCGTCATACCAGGCTTTACCCAGACCATAGACAGCCGCGGCAATACCGCCAATAACCCCGCCAAGCATCATGCCTTTCGGTGACATCAATGTGTCTATCCACCCGGCACGGTTAGCCAGCGTTATTCCGGATCCCCTCAGCGCACCTAAATTTCCGCGGGCCAGTTCACCTATCAGAACGCCTATCTCCTGACGGGCCGCTGCACTTTTCAGCCCCAGCGAATGCGTGGCTTTTCCTGCCTGCTCCATTTTGCGGATATACACTTCTGCAGCACTGCTTACCCCCAGCTGGGCAGCCTTAGCACGAAGCAACTCAGAAGAAGAAAGATTCTGGCGGGTTGCCTGCTCTTTAAGCTGACGGATAAACGCCACTTTCTGTCGGGTAGCCTCTTCCTCAGCCTGTGTAAGAACACGGGTTTTCGCCGTAACCTCAGAAATCAGCGCCAGATAATCCTGCTGACCAATCCCGCCACTGTTTCTGGCCTGTCGGATCTGCTGCTGAATACGCTGTAATTCCTGCAGACCCGCACTGGCCTGTTTCACACTGTCAATCTGACGATAAAACGCAGCAGCCGCTTTATCCTGAGCCTCCGCCAGAGCCATGGCCTGCGCCTGTTCCTCGCGCATTTTCTGGCTCAGCGCCTCCATGCGCTGGCGGGTTTTCTCCACCTCGCGGGCCATGCGTTCATGAGCCTGTGCGTTCTTCTCCACCGTCTGCGCATGGACGGATGCGGCTGTTGCAGCCGAAGACGCCGCCTGCGTTGTCTGCCGGGCGGCCTGAGTCTGACGCTCCATAAAACGCTGCATACGGGCAGAAGACCGTTCTGCATCGCTGGCTGCACCATTCAGAAGGTTTTTGATACGGGGGATTTCATTTTTAAACTCTGCCGCATCAATCCCCAAATCAATGACCAGGTTGGCTATCTGGTCCATAACGCACACCTCCGGAAATACCTTCCCCAAGATGCATCAGTTCTTCGTCCGTTCGCTCCGGTATCCCGTTCTCTTCCGGTAAAAGGCTGAAATCAGCCACCGCAGCATCACTGCTGCCGGACACCATTCTCACGATCAATGCCTTCAGCGAGGCAAACTGCGCATCCATCCACACATCACTGAAGCTCTGCATCCGGAAATAATCGCCCCACTCACCAAGCTCAGTGGCCGACATTTCCGACAGCATCCGCCGCCAGTCTGCCCGCCGGAACTCCCGGGCAAGCCGCATGACAAACTGCATTTCCCGCGTCAGGACTTTTCCGGCGTCAGCGCCTCATGCTCATCATCCCCGGCATTATCAATGGCCCCCATACCGCTCAGCGACAGAACCATCTCCGCCCCCGCACCCAGGGCATCATACGACCATGTTGTAATAACGGATGCGCAAAGCGTCTCTACATCCTTAGACTGATCCGCATTCCACAGTGAGCGGGAAACCAGCCAGGCATTGATATCCATCCCCATCCGCAGAAAAGCAATCTGTCGTTCAGCCTCCGGCAGTTCTCCCTCACCGGCATCAAACTTTGCCGTTCGCTGCTGAACAAACGCCAGATATTCAATTCTCTGCAGCCCGGACAGCTCACTGAGCACCACGGACTGTTTTTCATAATTAAACGTGCCCTGTTTCAGAAACATCATGTTCTCCACCTGCAAAAAAGCCCCGGATAACCGGGGCAAATGATGAGTATCGTCCTGTTAACCTGCGGCGCTGACAGTCACCGCAGCCACAGCCACAAAATTCCCGTCAGCGGTCATGCCCACAATGCTGACACTGCCCTGCTTCACGCCTTTCACCGTGGCTACAAGCCCGTTCAGGGTCACCGTGGCAGTCTGTGGATCTGACGAATGCACACTGATCGCTTTGTCACTGGCTCCGTCAGGTTTTACTGTAAAGGTCAGCGTGGTGGTTGCTCCCACTTTTACACTGGCAGATGCCGGTGCCACCGTCAGCCCGGTAACGCTCACTGTTTCAGTGCCTTCCTCTGCCAGATACGGACGCCCCACACCGCTGATTTTCACAGTGCGGGTCATCACGTCTTTTGAGGCAATGGTTTTACCCAGTGAACTCAGCCAGCCACGGAAAACATCAACAGTACCGTTGGGATATTTGATACGAAACGCGCAGACTTCACCGGAGTCGAACAACTGAACCAGTTTTTTCTGCCCGCTGTCACCTGGACGCCAAGCCAGCGTCGCCGAAGTATCACCAACGGATTTCTGCCCCTGGGTTGTCGTTTTCCAGTCTGCATCTTCATCATCGAGATAAGTATCATCTTCTGCATCAGCGGTCATTTCGCCAGGTTGCAGATCCTTCACCATCGCAAGACGCAGCCAGTCAGTGTCCGACAAAGGGTTCGCAAATGCGTCGCCGTTGCCGGTATACATCCAGAACGTCGTCCCCGCACCTTTCGTCTTTGCCAGTGGATTTGGTGTGGTCATTACCACCTCCTTAATTCGTGTACGTGATCTGGTACGTGATTTCCGCCATCGCCCAGGTGGCCATCTCATTATCACGTTGATAGTTAAAACCGAGTGGGATCAGGGTGTCGATGAGTCCGGAAAGTGCCGGTATATCATTCAGGGCAGGGAAAATGGTGCTCTCCATCCACATATCCAGCTCTGAATCCGGTGCCTGTGCCCGGATGAAGACGGCAATATGCAGAACAGCCTGCCAGTCATCTTCATCCGTCATTTTTCCGGTGTACTGAGCATCACTCAGCCACACCGCCACGGCAGGCAGTTCCTGCGCATCAATAAATGCCGGAAGCCCGTCAAAAAACGTGGCGCTGTCTCCACACTGTTCCCGAAGGCGTGCCAGTACGGCCTGGCGGATTTGTGTATGTCGGTTCATCGGGTCAGCCATAACCTCAGTTGTTGTTTCAGTGCATACCCCAGCTGTTTCGGCATTTCCGCAGCAATGATGCGGTCGCGGGCATCTTCAAATGCCTGTGTCAGCGGTCCGGACAGCGGGATTTTCACTACCTCCACAGGAAGACGATTTTTTCTTGGCCTGCCCTGATGGTCATGCCCTGTTGCAAAACGCGCTTCAGGAAGACGCCTCAGAACATGCCAGCGGCCATTCGCCAGTTGCTGAACAAATGCCCCCCGGAAAAAGTATTTTCCCACTCTCAGTCCTTCACCAGCACGCCGCCGTGTTGTGTTCAGTTTGATGGCGGGCAGATTGCCCCGGTTAACGCGGATCCTGGCCGTCATTTTTCCTGACGGACTGGCTTTAAACACCCGGACACGCTGACGTACCAGTTTCAGGGGGATCCCTTTCACCTGGTTATCTCCCGCAACGGTATTCCCGGCAACCTGCCGGGTGGCAACCGAGACCGCTTTCTGTGCCACACGGTTTATCGCCCATGCGCTGGCCTGTGGCACCATACGGGTATCAAGGCTGTTCAGATTGCGGATGGCATTCTCAAGCCCCTTCATCCCATACCTCTTTACTCAATAAAGATCATTGGCTTACCGTTAAAGCGTTCATGCCGTGTGACCGTCCATTGTTGTCCGTCATAAACAACGCAATCCCCGCGCCGTGGGCGGTATCCCGAAGAAAACACCACCAGAGAGACCGCAGGTCCGGACAGAGCATTCAGCTCTGCCAGTGTTTCTCCCGGGATCACAGTCATATCGACATCATTAATCGAGGCTGTCTTTCCCATCTTTCTGACCGTGATCGCATCCATACGCGCTGCCAGCCGGGAAAAGGGATCAGACATTGAGTTTTACCGGCACTTCTTCTGCACTGGTTCCGGCATCTGCCCAGACAACCCCGACCAGCGGATCAGAGCCGCTGTTAGTCAGCTGAACTTTTCCGGACTTCAGATAAACCTTCTTACCCGTTTTCATGTCATCCGTTTTCAGCTTAGGCAGCATAAACACACCTTCGGTCATGCCGTCGCCTGTTTCACCCTGTGGAATATCGGTCAGCGCCACCGCAAAACATCACCCACCTGCACCAGATCTCCGCTGCTGATGGCTGCACTGGCAACAATCGCCACCGTTTTTCCTTCTTCTACAAAATTCTTTGCCATAACTGTCTCCGCACAGCCCCGTTCAGGGGCTGATTTCAGGTACAAAAAAAGCCCTTACGGGCCATCAGAGTTGTTGTCTGCGACGTTTACGCCGTACATTTCACCAGACCGCGGTGATCAACTGGCGCGACACCGGCGTCAATACGCACTTTCGTTGTCACGCCATCCACACTGAAGCCCTCCATCTGATCAATATATGGCGTATCCACACCGTTGAGATAAGCCACTTCAATTGTATCGGAGCCTTTTGACGCAGCCAGGTAGAAGGTGGTCTGGCTGTTATCATCAAGACGAGGCTCTGCAATAACGGTCGCAAAATCTTTCACCGGGTTAATAATACCGGCGTTAATGTCAGCCCCCTTGACACTTGAGGAGCGAATGACCTGGTTAGCAACAGACTCCATCGCCGTCGGTACCAGTACGAACGCAGGACGAATATTCAGATGACGCTCCCCCTCTTTCTGAACGCGCATCAACTGGCGGGCTTTATCCAGCGATGCCACGTCCATTGCAGCGCTCTCCAGTACGTTTGCATGTTTCGCTTTATCGAACAGACTTACATTATCTGTGGAGATTTTCGGGTTAGACGTCAGAATGGCATAAACCAGATCGGCAATAGTGGATTTCGCCGCACGGCCCAGTTTCATCGGGACATCGGTCAGCATATTCAGATCATCATTGATAATGGCCTGACGGGTGATACTGAACAGCTCGCCATAGGTCGCCAGTGCAATAGTGGCCTGTTTATCTCCGGTGGTGACGTATTTATATTCCGCCCCTTCACGCACCTGACGCAGAGCACTGAAGCCCCCCATACCCACACGATGGGCAATTTTAAAATCAGACAACTGACCTTTCCGCGTCCACTGTTCATAGGTTTCAGGAGCATCTTCCCAGCCCTGCAGAATGGCTTTGTTCGCAACATCCAGCAGAATATTACCGAAGTCAGACGTACTGTGTGTGAACGCCGCACCGACCATCTGCATCGGGTTATAACTGGAAACCCCAATACCCCGTTCAGTCAGTGACATACGGGCATATTCACGCAGGGTCATCCCGTTGTAGACATTATCACGTTTCGGTTTTTTCAAATCCGGCACGCGCCATCAGCGCCTGGCGGATCCCGTCCCCCACAAAATTACCGTTACCGGCATAAATATGAGCCGGGGTATTTTTATTGGATGGCGTGGACTCGCGCCCCATCTCGTTCAACAGCTTTTCGCGGGCCTGCTCCAGCGAACATTCAGGATCGGCAAGACACTGAGCCTGCAGCGTCTGATAACGCCCGCCAAACATGGCAAACAGATCATTAATACCGTTTACACGCGCTTTTTGCTCTGCCAGTACCTGCGCACGGATACTGTTTTCATCCACCACGGGTGCTGCTGCCTGCACTGGCGTCCGGGAGGCTGCTGGTTCATCATCCTGTACGCGTGGAGCACTGTTGCGTGGCGGAGTAATCATGTTTCGAATGGATTCCGGCATCTTTTTAAATTCCTCTGTACGTTTTGACTGAATACATGCCATTGCCTTAACGGCTGGCGTCACCTGATCAGCAAATCCATGTGCCAGACATTCGGCACCGGACATCCAGGTCTCATCCGCCAGCATGGCAGCAATTTCATCGGTGGTTTTCCCGGTTTTCTGTGCATAAGCGGGTAACAGAACCGCCTCAACCTTATCGAGCAGGTCAGCATAGGTGCGCATGTCCTCCGCATCACCGCCCGTAAAGCCAAATGGTTTATGAATCATCATGAAGGTGTTTTCCGGCATAATGACCGGGTTTCCCACCATCGCAATGACCGACGCCATTGACGCCGCCACACCGTCGACATAAACGGTAATGGACGCACCATGTGTTTTCAGCGCATTAAAAATGGCGATGCCTTCAAAGACATCGCCACCCGGTGAATTGATATGGAGATTAATGTGGGTGATATCGCCCAGTGCATTCAGATCACTGATAAACTGCTTCGCTGTAACACCCCAGAAACCAATCTCGTCATAAATATAAATATCCGCGTCACTCTGGTGACCAGCCTGCATCCTGAACCAGGAATTATTCTTCGGACTGGTCGTCGGTGTGCTGCGGCTCCTGTCGTTTCGTTGCGGCACTGCTGCCTCCTTTATCACTGGCAGGATCGGTATCAAATACCAGATCCAGCTTGCGGTTTTCATCAATTTCTGCCTTGCGCCGACGTTTAACATCATCCGGATTACGACCACCTGCACGTACCCAGTCTGATTCTGTCGCCGCTCCACCACGAATCTGAATTTTCCAGGCCTCAGCCTCCTTAACAGGGTCAATCCACGGCATCACCGGTCCGGAATACACCGCGGTATACAGTGAAGAACGATCAAGATCGCGGGGTAGCCTGATAACACCGGATGCCACAGCCTGTTTCAGCCAGGCACGATACATCGGGCGGGTGACGGCACCAATAAACCAGTCCTGCAGGATCAGGTAGCCATCAGTGGATTCAACCAGCTCCTGACGCTGGGCGCTGTAAGTGCCGTTATAGTTGCGCGCTGTACTGGAAAAACTCAGACGACTACCCGCCGCCACGGCACGCAACTGACCATTACGAAAAGTTTCAAGATTAGGATTGGGGCGATCCGACTTCACCATTCCGATTTCTTCGCCGGGTTTCAGATCGTCGTAAATAATGCCTGGCTGAATGGTAAGCTCGCGTTCATTCTCCTTGCTGTCATTACCATCCGTTTCATAGCTCTGTCCGTCGCCTTTGCGGATGTACATCCCCAGAGCAGCGGCGATCCTTGCTGCAGTCAGCTCAGAATCTTCATACTCTTTCAGGGCACTGAGGCGGATCAGCACACCGGACAACAAAGACGTCCCGCGCATCTGGTGCAGACGGCGAACAAATTTAAGATGCAGCATTCGCTCTGCATCCACTTCTTTGGTTTCCATCTGCCGCCCGGATACGGGACGGCTTTTATACACCAGATATTTTTCGGGACGCCCCCAGTCATCAACAAACACGCCCTGATTCAGCCTGTTGCTCTCATCACTGGTCATGGGAATAAAGTCCGGCTCGAGCGCCTCCAGCCAGAAATGAACACCGGCAGAAGGCGTCAGGCTGTTTATGCGCCCGGAAACCATCTGGGCAAACACCTCACCATCGCGCAGCCAGGTACGCAGCATCAGACGTTCCAGCATCGGACGGGTAAACTGCCCGGTGACTTCCGGACTGACAGACCATTCACTCCATCGGGTGCGTATCTCCGCTGCCAGATCACGGGCAATGGCCCCATTGCGTAATACCGGATGTGGCTCGACAATAATCCCGTTTTTCCCCACCACCCGTTCTTCCAGCTTGTCAAATACACCAATGACCAGATCGTGGTTGTTATCAAGGTAACGGGCCTGCTCACGTAACGACACGGCCCCGTACTGGCTTAACTGGTCGGCAGTTCGGTTTTCCCGCCGGGCTTTATGTGTCCGCGTCGTTTTTACGGCCTCATAAGCCTGGATCACCGCACGGGAACGCAGCCTTGCCGCTTTCCATCCTGGTGAAAAAACGCCAATCACATCATCAAGAATTGCCATCAGAACCTCGCCAGCCGGTACCCGGGATGCCCCCGTCGTCGTGTAATCAGAGCCGCAAGGCGGCGCTCCCACTCCTGCCGTCCCTGCCGGATCTCAGATAAGTTTTCCATGGTCATCTGCTGACCATTAAAGGTGACGGATTTTCCGTCCAGCACCGCCATTTCAGCTTCCGTATAACGCTGAATCATGGCTTCGATATCATTCTGGTTCATAACCATCCTCCGGAAGTCAGCCAGGGGTTAACATCGTCAGTTACTGTTTTCTTCCGTTTTTGTTTTTTAACAGGCGTGGATACCGGTTCCGGTGAGGGTGACGGTTCGGTACTGTCCGGGACACACTCCAGCCAGGTTTCCCGGCTCGCCCACTCCGGTGCATCCGGCCAGCGGATCTTTTCGTATCCATGCAGAATGACCAGAGCCTCGGCATACACCATCAGGTCAAAAGCTTCGTTGGCACCGCGACCCGGCTTACTCCATTTCCCGTCACTACTCCGCTCTTCATACGTCAGTTCGTCGTAAAACCAGCTCCCCAGCCAGTCAGGGAAATGCACATAGCCGGGACCTGGAGAGTCACGCCATAACGCGTTATTCACCCGGTCTTTCAGGGCATCCGTCTGAAGAAGCCAGAGCGGCACATCACCTGCGGCCTGCGCCCGTCGGCCCGTTCGTCCGGTGTTATCAGGGAATGTACGGGTGATCAGTTTTGCGCGCCGGATGCTGTCGCCCTTAAACAGGTAAATACGTTTACCAAGGCCATCACGACGGCAACGACGCCAGAATTTATAGGCATTATCAGTGACCCCGTCTTCACCGCCGGAGTCCACCGCCATTGCCATCAGTCGCATTTGTTGAGAAGGATCGGAGGCCAGCGGCCAGCTTTTATGAAAAACATCCGTCAGCAGGACATCCCAGTCTTCCGGATAGCTGGCCGGATCAATTCGCTGGCTCTCCCCGTCGCTGTCACCGCGCAATGACTGCGTGATGTTGTAACGATCAATAATCCAGCGTTCGCCACGGCTGCCATAGCCCGTTACCTGAACCACAAAACGGCGATGACGTCCCGCCTGCACATCAACTGTCGCCACCAGGAAATTAACGCCATCCGGCACACTGCGGGAAGGAACTGGCTCTGCCCGCTGTTCAAGCAGTTCACTTTTTCGTTGCTCCATGCTGGCACGGGGAAGATAAGGTAATCCCCAGTCGGTATTGATAACCGTCTTGAGTGTTTCTTCACTTCCGGTTGTCTCGTATTCCTGTTCTGCAGTAAGCAGTTTGTAAACGAGTTGCGAGAGTGTCTGGTAAGCAGCTGCCGGACCCTCCATCCAGAATGACGCAATACGTGAGCGTCGGGGATCACCATAACGACTGCCATCCGCATTGATGGATTCACCATCCCGCAACCAGACCCCACGTCCGTTCAGCTCACGTTTTTGTTCAGGCATAATCCGTCCTGAACAGGAAGGACACTGAATATAAGCCGCCTCACTTGCCAGCACGGGATCGGCAATATCACGGAAACCAGCAACCACATCGCCGCAGGGCTGAAAATACTCACCACAGTGTGGACAGGGCCAGTACCAGCGACGGCGATCGCCACGGTTATAGAGCGACAGTATCCCCGTGGTTGGTGGAGCCTCATGCGGTGAAGTCCGTCGCCATTTCACATCCTTCACATCCCTGCCGGGGGAACTCTCCACCAGCGTCATACCACTGGACATAAATGTGGTGGTACGTTTTGAGGCAAGAGAGAAGGCATCCCCCTCGCCATCAATATCTTCCGGAAAACGGTCATAATCCGTCAGCGCCACGCATTTATAATCTGATGAGGACATGATATTGACTGACGGCCAGCCGATTTTCAGGTAGTTGCCAGCAAGGAATGTTCTGTCATAAACGTTGTTGTCATTTTTGTTCGGACTCAGGCGACTGACCACTTCCGGGCTGACGCGAAACGTTCTGGCAAGTCGTTTTTTTGGAGTGTTCGCGGGCTTTTTCCTCCGTCATCTGAATGATCAACATATCCGCAGGATCGCAAATCACGTTGTAAATCACCCAGCCGTCAATCAGGCCGATAGTCTTGCCAGTTCGTGCCGGGCCAACAAATATCACTGCGTCGTATTCACGCGAGGCCAGGCAGTTCATCGGCTCAATAACATACGGTGCCACCAGCGGATCCCACGGGACTGAGTTCCCGGCCCCCATGGGCACCCGCATATACTGAGCAACGGCATCAGCAACCAGCATTCGTCTCGGTGCGCGAAGGATATAACCTGAATCGGTTCGTGCTGCCTTTGCGGTTTCCTGATTCAGCATTACTCCTCCTGCTGTAATTCCTCCTCATCATCCGCACCTGCTTCGGTCACCCGCAGGGCTATCTGATCGCGCAGATCATCAATAATGGACTGAACACGGCTCACAGCGGCAGGCTGCAGGCCGCAGTCACGTTCCAGAATATCCGGTAATGTCTCCAGCACCTGCACGACCGCTTTTGCCCAGATGGCAAACTCCCGTCTGACATCACTGGCCGGAATGAGTTGTGCCGTTTCCTGTTCGAACTTAAGACGCTCACGTTCAGACTGATACCAGGCTTTGCGTTCATGTGGATCCATTTCGCCCTCAGCAACCGGCGGTGGTAACCCCATAAATTCAGTCAGAATATCGGTCAACCGGTATAGCTTGAGTTTGTCATGTCCACCAGCGGGACGAATGTTTTTCAGTCTTGCCACGACAGTCTGGCGGTGCAGACCAGATAAAGCCGCCAGTTGATTAATATTCAGCACCAGGTTTTTCAACTCATGATCCATATTTCCTCCGGAGAGCTTTAAACATGCATCGTGCGAACAACTTTAAGAAAACGCGTTCGATGTCGAACAAAAAACACTCAATTCGACATACAAAAAACAAATAACCATTAATAATCAATAAGATGCAAAGATGATGGTGGCCGATAAAAATGCAAAAACTAGCCTTTTTCCGCGACGCTCCCGCCCCGTGGCAGGCCACCCCACCGGGAGGACCCGTCAGCCTGACAGCCATGACGAACGTCTGATACAGCGCCTTGCATGAATGGCATCGGGATAATCCAGAAAGGAATAGCATCGTGCCCACAAGAATCTGTGTGAGTATCCTGTTTCTTCCACCCCCGCACAGGACTGGCGAGCATGAGGGACAAACCCGCGAACCATAAACGCGGTAAAAACCCGGTGTGCATCGTTTTTGATTATTCCCGCACACTCTCGCAGAAGGAGTTCCCCGTCGGGCTACGGTCTCTGTTAATACGGGAATACGGCGACGATACAGCGCATGATGTGTCAGGCTTGAATACCTTTATCCGTTAAAAGGGATATCAGTTAAGTTATCCCGTGTAGGGTATAAGCCATTATCAAAGCCACTCTGTAGGGAGTGGCTTTTGTAATGGCAATAAAAAGCCCCGCGAATACGAGGCTAAATCCTGGTATTTGTAATGACTGGCTCTTATTTCAACGCAGCCCCTTACCGCGCGCCAGATGCTCAACTTCAAGCATCAGCAATGAGATGTTTAATCTGGATTCACTCCAGAAGTGATCACCACCCTGTCTACAGAGCCAGATGTGAAGGATGATGAGTAAAATTAATCGCTATCATCGAAGGCATTGCGTCCTGATATATTCCTGAAGCGTTCTCAGTGCTGTCTGGTCTCTGATGATTCCGTCCCGGATACCGAGAACGTTTCGTCCAGCAACTGGAGAGAGTTCGACGGTGGCATCATTGCCCATGCCGGAGGCGCTGGAGGTTTCGGCTGAGGATGGCACAGAGCATTTTCCTTTGACGAGCACCCGACCACCATTATCAAGCTTGCGCCGAAGAGCATCATTTTCAGCTTTCGCATCAGCCAACTCCTTCGTGTATTTAGCATCGAGTACATCAGCAGCACGCTGGCGTTGCTGCATGTCAGTAATGGTGGCGGTCGCCTGCTTCAGCTCACTGACTTTTTTATCACGCTGTTCTTTGTAGGCGATGGCGTTATCACGGTAATGATTGACCGCCCACGACAGGCAGACGATGATGCAGATAACCAGAGCATAAATAATCGCGGCGACTCTGCTCACTGATCTATCCCCCCAACAGGCTAATGCGCTTTCCTGGTCACGACGAATAACCTGTCCATAGCAGTTATTTGAACGTATGCGGCAATCGCGCCCACCATCTTTTATCCACCAGCGAATCGCCTCGCATGCACTCTTACGATCACCGGCATTCAGCCGCTTATAAAACGTCGACGGGAAACACTTACCGGGGCCAATGTTATAGGGACAAAATGACGCTATACCCGCTTTCTGTGGTTCGGTCAGTGGTACTTTAATATTGCGCTCCACCCATGCCAGCGCCTTATCACGTTCAATAGCGTTAACCTGGTCGCATTTTTCCTTCGACAGCTTCATTCCCGGTATGACGGGCTTACCATCCACCATTGTGGCACCACGACAGATGGTCCATATACCGGAACCATCGCGGTATGCCGTAGTGTGGTTACCCTCTTTTTCATCCAGAAACTGGTCAAGTATTTGAGGAGCAGACGCGCCTGCAGCAATCAGCGCCAGAACAGCAGCTGACAGGCCGTATTTGATTTTTGCGCTCATGGATATTTATCAGGATGCTACCAATGAAAGATACTGGAAAGCCAACTGCAAAAAGCTAACAACCCTTAATCGAGTTATCAGAACTGTTAATTTTTATGGTATACCGCGCCTCTGAACAGGGGCGCGTTTCTGGCAACAGCTCGTCCCCTTCACATAACCCGGCAGCAACATCCAGGAAGACCTGTCTGATGCTCCTTCTGGCTGCTGCCTCATAAAACTCCAGCGCGGCACCTTCAACACGGTCCAGCGAGATGTCCAGGTCAAAAATTTCACCGTCAAAGCGTTTTTTGTCCCGTAACGCTACAGTTACCGTAACTTTATTCTCAAAATTGCGGATCCCTTTCACAATCAGTTCATAGTTTTGAGTCATTGAATTACTCTCCCCGTGCAGCCTTACGCTTGTCTTCTTTAATCTTGAAATAAAGGTTTGTCAGATACGTCAGCAAGCCAAATACCAGACTACCCAGCACACCTATTGCCGCCCACTGTGAGGGCGTGACTTTATCGAGCAACTGTAAAAACCAGTACCCGGCACTACCTGCTGAGGTGCCATAGGCGACACCCGTTGTTAACTTATCCATGGATTTCATAACCCCACCTCGCAGATGCGGGTGCTGTGTAATGGAAATAAAAAGGCCACCTGACGTGGCCACCAGATTATTTCCCCACCAGCTCGTTTATCTCTTTCACTGTCTGGTTAAACCGCTCTGACTCAAGCTCAACACCTAAGGCCCGACGCCCCAGCGCCATTGCTGCTTTTATTGTGGAACCGGATCCCATAAAAAAATCAGCAACCAGCTCACCAGGTCGACTACTGGCATTGATTATTTGCCTGAGCATATCCGCCGGTTTCTCACACGGATGTTTACCCGGGTAGAACTGAACGGGTTTATGCATCCAGACATCGGTATAAGGCACGGAGACTGATACGGAGAAATAGCGCCGGAGAGATTTAAACTCATCCAGCAATTCAGAATATTTGCGATTCAGTGAATCATAAGATGCCACCAGCTGGTGGTGTGGTTGTTCCAGTTGTTGTTCCTGAAACTTCTCTGCCGCTATACGGGAAAACAGTGCCTGTAACTTCCGATAGTCAGCCTCATTCGGCAACTGCCACTGACTGGCACCAAACCAGTGGGAAACCATATTTTTCTTACCTGTGGCTTCGGCAATTTGTTTTGCCGTTATACCCAGTTCGGCACGAGCATCCCTGAAATACGATATCAGCGGTGCCATTATGTGCTGTTTGAGTTCCCTTTCTTTTGCCGCATAGCCGTCACTTTTGCCGCGATATGGCCCCTGGTAATGTTCAGCAAACAGAACGCGCTCTGTGGCAGGAAAATATGCGCGCAGACTTTCTTTATTACACCCATTCCAACGTCCGGACGGCTTCGCCCAGATGATATGGTTAAGCACGTTGAAACGTTCACGCATCATGATCTCAATATCAGATGCCAGGCGATGCCCACAGAACAGGTAAAGGCTTCCAGCAGGTTTTAACACCCGCCAGAACTGGGCCAGACAGTGATCCAGCCACTTAAGGTAATCTTCGTCCCCTTTCCACTGATTGTCCCAGCCGTTGGGTTTCACCTTGAAGTACGGCGGATCGGTAACAATCAGGTCAATGGAATCATCAGGCAGGGACTGAATAAAATGCAGGCAATCAGCGTTGATTAAATCAACGCTGTTTATTTTTACAGTGTTTTTCATGGATCAGTAAGCGTAACTCTGGTAGGCTCACTCTGCTTTTGCGCTAAAGCAGTGGGCCGTGGTTCGCTTGTGACCAGTAAGCATGAGCGAATGGCTGGCAGGTGCTACCAACACCCACCAGCCGCCCATTTTCACAGCAGGAAACCGCCATTACTGGCAGCGTCTGAATTTATTCCCGTACCCGCCGTTATCCTTCGCCAGACCCGCCAGAACTAACTGGGTCAGTATTAACTGGCACCGGGCTTCGCTTACTCCGGTAGTTCTCGTCATCATGCGTGGCGTTACCCACTTGTCAGCAGGTAAGAAATGAAGGACTGCGGCGGCGGTTTCTGTCATATCTTGCTGTTTTAGCATGTCTTTTCCCCTTCTGGTTAACATGACATACCAATAACTCTTGTCTAAAAAGCCAGCAAGATAAAAAGTCAGTATTCACGACCACCAGCGTGTTTACTGTACTGCACCAAGTTTACAGGTACAAAAAAACCGCTCAGCGGCGGGTTTAAGTTGTGTGGCGAAGTAACCACTCTTAACAGCATATTTGATTTTTTACGATTGTAAACGGTTGATTATTCATCTCCAATAAAAATAATTGTGTGGGTATGCCCTTAACAATGGATAAGAAACATGAATAAAATGACTGTACTATTACTTAGCGCAACTATCATTTCAGGTTGTACTTCTTCCGTACCATTGATAAAGAAAACTCAATCAGGAAAACCTGAGGGGGTTTATCAAAATATGACAAAAGATAAAGTCAAAGATGCCCTTGTGAATTACTGCAATAGTAGAGGGTTGATAATTTACAACGCGGATAACAGCAGTGTTATATGTGGTAAAGAACTGGAAGGCGGCTCTGCTGTTTTTGGACAAATGTTAATCGGCAATGCCTATTCAACAACCCCGGTATCAAAAGTCAGATTTACTATCGCTCAAGTTAATAACGATACAAAAGTGTGGGCCGATATGTGGATGGAAACTCAAATGGCAATGGGGCAAGTACAACAAATGGCTATAACAGACAACGCAAGCAAAAACACTATCCAACAACGTCTTGATGAATTAAAACCTTAAGTAAATTAATTAAATAAAATGGGGAGAATAAATCGACTCCCCACACATTAAACTGATTCAATTACCCCCTCAATAAGAGGTCTTCTAACGATCCATCTCTAGCTCAATTTCTAACATCATTAACATGCCATCAACTACACCTTCAGCCTTTTGCAATAAACGCCCAACCCAGCAATCAGAACGCCCATGTTTACGGGCAAGCGCCATAAACGTCATACCACCTACATAATAATCCACTAATAAATCGTGCAAATCGCTGTTGTTCTTTTTCAGGCGAGCCATGCACCCACAAATGATCATCGCGTCATCGTCACAACATTGCGGGCGGGATTTTACTTTTGAAGGGATTAGTCCTTTAAATCCTGCAGCAATAGACGACCAGGTGACATCCTCGTGATTATTTGCCACCCATGCCCCCCAACGTTCCAAGAACCATTTGAATATCACGCATCAACTTTCTCCACAAAATCAGGCCAGCACGCCAATTGCCAGCGCACGATCGATAAAACGAAATATCAGCTCCAGCTGGGAGCCATACTTCTCTTCAAATGCCACGGTATCCGCATGCAGCTCGTCGTGATGCTTTCTGCACAAAGGCAACACAAAGAGGTCATGCGCTTTTGTACCCATTCCACCCTGACCGTGACCTATCAGGTGGTGGGGATCATCAGCAGGCTTACCACAACATGCACACGGCTGTGTCTTAACCCAGCGTGTGTACTTTTCATTAACCCAGCGGCGACGTTTTGGGCGTAACATAAAAGACTCCGGCGACTCCGGATCCACTTTCAGCGCCAGCACCTTTTTCACTTTATCCTGGATGATGCTGGTGGCAGGAACCGAAGGCACAAGGTCACTTTCCCGGGTAACAGACGGCACAACAGGCTTCGGTAATCTCAGTGCCTTACGGGCTGCACTTTCCGGTAAGGCATCCGCCAGATCATTACGAATCAGCCACCAGCACAGTTCCGGCATTGTCACAACGTGACTATCATCAAAACCGAGATCCCGACGCACAACAGACAACACCCAGCGGGCACAGTTATCCGTTGCCATTGATTCCAGCCGTTCCGTGAACTGATCGCGCAGCTGGTTATCGCAGTGCCAGCACAGACGGATTGCGCCCGGAGCGTGTCGCATTGTGGTCATGTTCTCGCTGTGCCAGTCGGAATGAGGCCACTGGCAGCCTTTTTCACGAAGTAACCAGCTTTCAAGACATTCCACGCCACCAGCACGACGGATCACTGCCTCATTGCGGAACACGGCCTGAACGGCAGGATCATCCGCCAGCGGTTGTGATGCCGCCGGAACGGCACCACTGGCGAAAGATGAATAACGTTCCGGCTCAGGCTCCAGCAGGACACGCCCCTGCATAAACAGGGGCATCAGCTCTGAACCTGGTCTGAACAATACGATCCCCATACGCGGGGCAATTTCAGGGGTCAGTAGTGCTCTCACGGTCACCTCAATGAACGGTATCGAGCAGCTTTAACAGCTCAGGGAATCGGGATTCGAAGAAATGCGGCTGCGTCTCGCGCGGATTTGCGGGGCTGGTGATGTTCTTACCGAACATGCAGCCTTTCGCCGTCAGCGACCAGAATTTTTTGATGTTGTTAATCGCGGTACGGCTGTATCGTTCACGTTGTTCAACGATCCCCAGCTTCGCCATCTGGTGATATGCCTGATTAGCTGTCAGGCGGATACCATACTGCTTCAGCAGTGCACTCAGTGACAGCGTGGGGCGGCTTGAGCCATCAGGCGCGTCAGCAGGAGCATCAATGGCATAGCGCGGTGCCAGATTCGGTAAGCCAACAGCCTCCTGGAGTTTCTGACAGGCACCAAGCACTGAAGAGTTAGACAGGTTTAATTCCCGGCGCATAAAGTCCAGCAGAATCACACCAGCCTGCATCTTGTCAGCAGCCTGTCCGGATAATTTATCCGGTGCGCTGGTTACCATGTCGAAAGTACGGATCACCTTCAGATGGAATGATGGACTGATCCACATTGCATAGGCATACACCAGTTCCTTGCAGACATACGTTCCCCGTTCATTTCCCCCATGAATCACACTCACCGGGTCAACACCCAAATTCTGGGTGTTGGTCAATTCATGAACAAGCTCAACAGTTTGTTGGCTGGAAAGAAACTTTCCTGGCTCCTTGGTTCTGGCATTTGCACCAGATGCTACTGCTGCGCGATGCAGATCGTTCAGGCTGTAACGCCCATAAGCATCACGACGAACTTCAATACCATCAATGACCATCAGATTATTCATACTTCGTTTCTCCTCTTAATCAGGCGGCTGCACCCGCCGTTTTCTCGTACTTACTGATAGTGATCTCGACCTTCCCTTCCGGGATAACTGGTCCCCACTCCACCAGCATTCTTTTCACCTGGCTGTCGTCTTCCCACACACCCGCGTGGGTCAGGGCGTCAAACAGCGCCTTGTTATAGTTGTCCAGATCGCGGATCCGGTTATCCGGAGGAAACAACACGATCTCCACTGAAGCAGGTGCCGACGTTGGTTTCGGCAGACGACGTAACTGCTCAACTATTGCAGCGCACGCCGCGCTCTGGAATTTTCGCCCCGCCGCGCTTATCAGGCTCTTACCAGCAAACGCCCCTTTGTTGGGGTGTCGCCAGTACGTGTTCACGCTGGGCGGAAAAGGCAGAATCAGCTTCATACTTTCAGGCCCCTCTCATGTAACCAGCGGGCTGCACGCAGCCTGGCGTTTTCCTCACCGGCAAGCAGTGAGCGGATAATCCCGACCACCTCGCTGTCGTCGTCCTTCACCGCGGTATGAAGCGTTATCCCCCGGGCCACACCACGCTTTATCGTGATGACGCCTTTTTTCTCCAGTGCGCGAAGATGCTCCACCGCTGCATTCACCGAACGGTATCCCAGCATGGTTGCCACCTCCTGATTGGTTGGCGGGAAGCCACGTTCTTTCTGATAAGAAATCAGCATATCCAGCACCTGCTGCTGGCATTGAGTTAACGTCGTCATGCCGCCATCTCCCTGACCAGTTTTTCCGCCTGCTGGCGAACCTGCGCCAGAAACGCCTCACCACATGCCTCAAGTTCATCGCGCCCGATGTAGCTGATTGCCGGTCCCTTCCAGGTCTTGTCGAAAACAGCAATAGCACCAGCGAAGAACGCTCCTGTCGGCACCTGCTTCTCGTCCTTCGGGATAAACCAGGCAGGCAGTTCAAAACCAATACGCCCGCGAATAAAAGCAATATGGTCCGCATCTTCCGGCCACCACACTTCGCTGGTGGCAGCTTTGATCAGGAAAACATAGCGCCCGCCCTTATCACGCATGGCACTGGCATGTTTCATGATGTAACGCATGCCGGTGATGTATTGCCCCTCATGCTGACTGGCGCGGCTGTATGGGGGATTACCAAAGGCAGCACCTTTAAGCTCCGCAAGACGTTCTGACCAGTCATGCGCCAGCGCGTTGTCTTCCGCCGTGTAATACGCAGCACATTTGGCGTTATCACCGTCAGTGAACAGATCCAGAACAAACGGGCCAAACAGGGTGTTAATTCCCCAGAAAATGTTGTCCGGCGTGCGCCACTGATCGCCCACTTCCTTCAGTTCATGGACTGGTTTGTTCCGCAGTTCCACCAGCGCCTGGCAATATTTATTACTCATTAAGCCCCCACGTAATTCCCTGACAGATACCACTCTTCACCCGATGCAGCGCGCTTGCTGCTTTTCCGTAAGCACCGCTCACGACGCGCCAGAAAATTGTTTCGTTCTGGCTGGGAGTGGCTTTCACGGAATGCCGCCATCCACACGGTTGCAGCACGACGGTATAAGCCCCTTGACTCCAGTTCTTCAGCCTGGCGGGTCAGGCACAAAATCACCCGTGGATCGTTAGTGCCGACATAGAAATTGCGCACAGGTCTGGTTTCACGAACTGGTTGTGGTTCCGGCTCCTGCGCTCTCTCAGTCAGGCGCGGGAAATGTCTGCGTGTATCCCCTTCACAACGGTGAGCCACACGCCCACTCTGACGTAACTTGCTTGCTGACTGCAGAACGCGCTGCCGTGAGTAACCTGTAAAAGCATCCGCAATGTCTCCGGAAGTACACCCCGGATGGGCTTCAATGAATTTCTGAACTTCATTCAAAAGACTCATGATCACCCCCTGAATCCTGCCGGGATCTGGCTGTAGTCCACGTTGTCGTAACTGGCTTTGAAGTACGGGTCCTCGCGTCTGGCTGAAGATACCGCAGGAACTTCCCAGGATTCTTCGAAATGACGATCCGGACCAAAGAACGTGACAGCCTGTTTCACAAATTGTGTGCCACTGTTACCCATCGCAGATACCCAGCCCGCGTAGCGTTTCACACCTTCCAGCATGGTTTCGGGGTTTACCCCCTCATTCAAACGGGCTTTCCAGGCTTTGAAGGCTGCAGATTTTGAATTGCCACCAGCACGTTTGGGATATGCCAGCCATGCCTGCTCAAACTCCGGAGAGTATTCCGGTCGGTTTGAACGAACTCGCACAGACTCATCAGCAGATGCACCAAAAGCTATTGGTTCATTGACTGATTCTTTGACTGGTTCAAAAGAGTGACTGGTTCTGGGTGAATCTCCTGCACTACCCCCTGGTGCAACTCCTGCACTACCTGGTGAATTTGCTGCACCAGATAGTGAATTATTTGCACTACCCCCTAGTGAATCTCCTGCACCATCCAGATGAAGGAGATAGATATTACTTGAGTTACCTTTTTCACCTTTCCGGGTGACTTTTTTTACCAGCCCGGACTCACAAAGGGCCGCAATATGATTCATCACAGAACGTTTGCTAATCTCGCACTGGTCAGCAATATGCTGGTAGCTGGGCCAGCACTCACCCTGATCGCTGGCATTATCAGCCAGCTTGATCAGAACCAGTTTTCGCAATGGATTACCCACTCGAATTTTCATCGCTTTAACCATCAGCTCCATACTCATGCTGCACCTCCGAGATGCTTCATGTTTTTTCCGGAGCGAAAGGCTATAAGCGGCATACTGACGCGGTAATTACGGCCCAGCGGTTCACAAATCACCTTCTGACATTCACGGTCAACCAGGCTAACACGTAGAACATGCCCTGCAGGCGTGGTGTACCACTGCCCAACTGTAGGAATTGATGTTTTTTTACGCTGAAGCAAACGGCAAATATTGAGAATCAACGGATTAAGCATGACGATGCCCTCCGCTGATATTAAGGAGACGGTGAATATGAAAATTAGCCTTATCCGCCAGACGAATACGTTCAGCCTGCAAGTTAAGAAGGGTTTCTACCAGAACCTGATGCGCCTGCGGATCCGAAAGAGTTACCTTGCGCAGAGCACGTAGTGCAGTTGTTACATAACTGAGTTTATGTAAGTCGTCATCATTCAGACGAGAGAGGGCTGGGACAGTAGCCATGATGGCAGCCTCCGTATGCAATGGATAACTTCCACCACCGGAAACGCCAATTTCGCTGGTGGTGAACTGAGCAGGGTTGGCGTAACCGGCGCATACGGAAACCGGCGCACCTTTCGGTGCCCCCACCCAGCCCACCATAATTTGGGTATAGCTGAGTTGTAGCAACAAAAAAGACGCTAACGCGCCAATTGTCGCCGTATGCAATTCCAGGACGCCAATCCCGGCACCCGCTTTATAAGGTGCCTGAACAGTGTAACGTCCCGGAATGGCAGAATCAATGTGCTGGTGGTCCTTCACACTCAACAAAATCACGCCTGAATTTCCACAAAGGACTAAAGCACTCATGCGGGTAGTCTTTGCGAAGATAGATAACGCGCTGTGTTTCTGGCTCCCAACGAATAACATGGACATAAAGCCCTCTTCCGTCACGAAACCAGCGGTTAAGTTCCTGCACAACTCGCCCCCCACAGTCAGGTAAAGTTCTCTGTGGTTACTTACAGCCAGGTGATTTGGTAATCTGCATTCATGCCGTAACAACAGGTGTTCAGCGACACTGACCACCAGCTGTTGCGACAAACGATTATTTGCCGTTAAACTGTTCATGCGTTAGTTTCTCCACAGACACAAAACGCCACGACGCCCGGAGCTGCACACTCGCGGGCGTCACTCTTTTCTGGAGCGCAAAAGATTTTGTAGACCAGTGCTGCATGCTCCTGGAGCTTCGAAATTGACAGATACAACTCATCATTAATTGCTGTCTGCTCGTGTGGCTCCACTACCCCATCTTCGATTGCCGAACGAATCTGCTTTGAGTAACTCCCGATCTGTTCGATGACTTCCAGCAGGCGCTGGTTTATATCGGCGTTCTCTACTTCCTCAATTTCAGGAAGCGATACAAACACCCCACCAGCAGACTGTGCGACAGCATCCGCAATGTAGTGAGTGCCAGCCGCGCGCTGTAAAATCATTGCCCATCCCAGCGGGAAAATCTGATCGCCATCTGCACGAAGGCGGTTGAATAAAGCGTTCTCTGTTACATCCAGCCACTCAGCAGCTTCAGCGTACCCCCCCGGCAACGCCGCGATAGTTTTTCTGACAGCTTTCACGTACCACTCAGGCTGTTTTTCTACTTTCCAGTGATGCTTACCCACGGTTAGCCTCATCGTTCTGTGGTTAAAAATTGAAGGTGTTCTGTTAATCTTTCGGATAGATATCCGGTCTTAAGTCAGATTTCGTAATTGCACCTGACGTGCATTGCTCAAGTTTTTTAGCCAGCACAAAACTGGCTTTTTTATAACCATTGAAAACCAGCCGTAAGTAGCCTGGTGTTGAGCCAACTTTTCCGGCCAACTCGCCCTGCTGTTCTTTGGTTAAAGAGTCCCAATACGCTTTCATACAATATGTACCTCCGATGTACATATTACATGATTAAAATGAACCTTCAAGATACTTGTACCTTAACGGTACAAGGGTTTTAATTTCATTATGAAAACAGTCCATGACATCCGGCGGTCTAACGCCAGAAAACTGAGAGATGGTGTTGGCGGGAATTCTTCCTTTGCCACCATGATTGATCGCGAGCCAACCCAGACCAGCAGGTTTATGGGAGATGGTGCAACTAAAAATATCGGTGACAGCATGGCACGGCACATCGAAAAATGTTTCGACCTGCCTGTCGGATGGCTTGATCAAGAACACCAGACAACGAACATCACAAAAAAACCTGATGTTTCAATCACTAACAAACAAATAACGTTAGTCCCTGTCATATCATGGGTACAGGCCGGAGCATGGAAAGAAGTTGGCTATTCTGAGGTTGATTTGAGCACAGCAGAAACTTATCCCTGCCCTGTACCCTGTGGCGAAATGACTTATATCTTGCGGGTGATTGGTGATTCAATGATTGATGAGTACCGCCCGGGAGACATGATTTTTGTTGATCCTGAAGTCCCTGCCTGCCACGGTGACGACGTTATTGCATTGATGCACGATACAGGCGAAACCACCTTCAAGCGGTTGATAGAAGATGGAACACAGCGTTACCTCAAAGCATTAAACCCAAACTGGCCTGAACCTTACATTAAGATCAACGGTAATTGCTCTATAATTGGTACAGTGATTTTCTCGGGAAAACCAAGAAGATACAAAATAAAGGCCTAATCAATATTTATGAACCTGCTTCGGCAGGTTTTTTTATACTTGACAATGTACCTTTGAGATACATAATGTATCCAAAAGAAACATGCAACAGGCAAGATTCAAACAAAATTTGGTTGTAACACGGCGTATGGCACATGCGTCGTTAGCGGTCTGGGGACGTTAAAGGGGACAATCCACTCCTTGCTCGGGCAAACAAACCAGGTAGCCGGAATGTGCAAGTCAATGATGATGCTGATAAGACGCCTAACCAGCGTGGCGATTCGGTTTGACGCCTGGGAAGAGACCAGGGTGCAACGATAAGAGCATTTATGGAGCCGCGACAAAGTGTGGTGCCGTAACTGGCTAAGTGCTCTCAGCGTTGTGGTAATCCGCGAAATGGCGCGGCGGTAAGTATGGCGGGGTTACTCTTTCCCCGTTGAGGACACCGGATTGTCAGGTTGACCATACGCCTGAGTGACAACCCCGCCACAACTGCCACTGCGTTGGCGGTACCAGCTTGTACCCTTGCTTCCGGCTGGTACCGTCCTTTTTACAAAACAGAGAAGAGCATCACCGGACGACGGGCTCATAACCCAATCCATCCGGGCGGCAGTCACCGCAGGTGTTCTTCTCTGTTTTGTGGAGAAACCAACCGACCTTGCAGGGTCGATATGATGAGGAGCAGCAAAATGGCTAGCGAACGCAGTACCAACGTGCAGGAATTTATCGTAGAACTGGACGGCGGCGTATTTGAAACCAAACTCGGCGCAGTTCTCAGTGAAGTCGCTTCCGGTGTGATGAACACGAAAAACAAAGGTAAAGTCTCGGTCAATCTGGACATCGAACCGTTTGATGAGAACCGTGTGAAAATCAAACACAAACTCTCATATGTTCGCCCGACTAACCGCGGGAAAATTTCCGAAGAAGACACCACCGAAACGCCGATGTATGTCAATCGCGGTGGTCGCCTGACTATTCTGCAGGAAGACCAGGGACAATTACTGACTCTTGCCGGTGAACCTGACGGAAAACTCCGCGCAGCAGGTCATTAATATCGTTCTTAATTAACCGATTATTTATCTCATCACTGAATATCTTTATATAGTGAGGACTTATTATGTCTCAGAACTTAGACGCAACCGCAATTAATCAAATCCATGCCCTTATTTCTGCTCAGGGTGTTAATGAAATTATCAGTAAGATTGGTGCCGATGCTGTGGCATTGCCTGAGAATTTCCGCATTCATGATCTGGAAAAATTTAATTTAAATCGCTTCCGTTTCCGTGGTGCGCTTTCCACTGCCAGCATCGATGACTTTACCCGTTATTCTAAAGATCTTGCAGATGAAGGCACCCGCTGCTTTATCGATGCCGATAATATGCGAGCAGTCAGTGTGCTTAACCTGGGTACTATTGATGAACCAGGTCACGCAGATAACACCGCCACTCTCAAACTGAAAAAGACAGCACCGTTCTCTGCCCTGTTGTCTGTTAACGGCGAGCGTAACTCCCAGAAGTCACTGGCAGAATGGATTGAAGACTGGGCCGACTACCTTGTGGGCTTTGATGCTAATGGTGACGCTATTCAGGCAACAAAAGCGGCTGCGGCAGTCCGTAAAATCACGATTGAAGCAAACAAGACCGCTGATTTTGAAGATAATGACTTCAGCGGCAAACGCTCCCTGATGGAGTCTGTCGAAGCGAAAACCAAAGACATTATGCCAGTGGCATTTGAATTTAAATGCGTTCCGTTTGAAGGCCTGAAAGAACGTCCGTTTAAATTACGCCTCAGCATTATCACTGGCGATCGTCCTGTACTGGTTCTGCGCATTATTCAGCTGGAAGCAGTGCAGGAAGAAATGGCTAACGAATTTCGTGATCTGCTTGTTGAGAAATTCAAAGACAGCAAAGTAGAAACCTTTATTGGTACTTTCACCGCCTGATTTCATTACTGCAAATGCCCCTGCGGGGGCATTTATGGAAACGTAATTGACTCAATAATCGCCGGATGGTGAGGGCTTCCTTTTACCAGAATTCAGCGCGGTGCAGCGCATATACGTGGAGAACAAAATGTCATTTATTAAAACTTTTTCCGGGAAGCATTTTTATTATGACAAGATAAATAAAGACGACATCGATATTAACGATATCGCGGTTTCCCTTTCAAATATCTGTCGCTTTGCCGGTCATCTTTCACACTTCTACAGCGTCGCCCAACATGCGGTTCTTTGCAGCCAGCTGGTGCCGCAGGAATTTGCTTTTGAAGCGTTAATGCATGATGCAACAGAAGCGTATTGCCAGGACATTCCCGCACCACTGAAACGCCTTCTTCCTGACTATAAACGGATGGAAGAAAAAATAGACGCCGTAATCCGTGAGAAATACGGGTTACCTCCGGTTATGAGCACGCCAGTGAAATATGCCGATCTCATTATGCTGGCAACCGAACGCCGCGATCTCGGACTTGATGATGGCTCTTTCTGGCCTGTACTGGAAGGTATCCCGACAACAGAGATGTTCAAAGTGATTCCACTGGCACCGGGCCATGCCTACTGGATGTTTATGGAACGTTTTAACGAGTTATCGGAGTTACGCAAATGCGCATGAATGTTTTCGAAATGGAAGGGTTTCTTCGTGGGAGATGTGTACCGCGAGACCTGAAAGTGAATGAAACAGATGCTGAATACCTGGTGCGTAAATTCGATGCGCTTGAAGCTAAATGTGCGGCACTGGAAAACAAAGTAATACCAGTGTCAACTGCACTGCCACCAGCAAATGAAAGTGTTTTGTTATTCGATGCTAACGGAGAAGGCTGGCTAATTGGCTGGCGTTCTCTCTGGTACACCTGGGGGCAAAAAGAAACCGGAGAATGGCAGTGGACATTTCAGGTCGGGGACCTTGAAAACGTCAATATCACTCACTGGGCAGTAATGCCGAAAGCACCGGAGAATAAGAAATGAGCGTACTGGAAACAAAAGCGAACCAACAAACCACTATAAGCGATAAGAGCCTGACCGAGCTGATTGCCGCTGCTGACAAAATGCTGGGTATGCGTTCGCCGGTTGTAGACAGCGAGTGGTGGACGCTCTTACGGCAGTCCCTGATTGAACTTCAGGAGCGCCGCAAAAACAGCATTTCTGAATCTGGAATCCGTGCTGAAACCCTGAATGATTTAATCCGACATATTGACAGAAACCTGGATATTGACGCGATGAAATCGCCGTTTGAACTGTCATCTGAAATTGTGGATTACGTTAATAAGCAACTGCACAAGGAGAATACGTAATGCAGGTGGCATTTGTTGGCCTGTTACCGCATCCGATCCGCCTTTGGGCGGATATGTCACTCATAAAACCACATTTTTTTTACTACTGATGGCGGCATCCCGGCACCAAAGCGCCGCCATACAGGTATTGCGGCGGCACGACGTGCAGCAAAGAAACGCAGGAGAGCAAAACGATGAAAAACCGTAAAGCAAAACGACTTTTTTTACAGCGACCTGTGCGTGTGGTGGAGCTGGTTATCAGCAACCATAAGATAGCGGTATTCCATCCATTTGGTCAGGTGGCTTTTGCCGCAAAGCGTAAGCCTAGCGCGTCACAGAACAGGCGGAAGAAAGGGTACGCAGTAAGATGAAAAACCGTAAAGCAAAAATTCTTTTGACCTGTAGAAACGCGCGCGGCGTCCAGCAATGGTTAAAACTCAGTAACCGCAGAATGGGATTGTTCACAAACACGGCTGATATCGTGATGTGTTCTCTTAACAAACCCAGCGCGGCGCAAAACCGCTGGAAAAACCACGGGCGCACTAAAGGAGAGTGATATGACCACTATTACCAGAGAAAGCGCGGAGATTAAATCATTCATCACTGGTTTCCTGAGCGACCCGGCGCACGATAACCAATCGTCAAACAGTCTGCTTGCTAATGTGTTTCGTATCGCACTGGCATCACTGGAAGCAGAGCCGATAGCATGGACTGATGACGAAGAGTTACGAGACGTCGAGCGGATTGGTTGCGGCTACATATTGCCGTGTCCGCCAGATAAATACGCGGACCCGCGCCGAGTTATTCCGTTGTATCGCTATCCTCCAGCACCGGTAGCTCCAGATGGTTGGATAAGCTGTAGTGAGCGAATGCCGAACGACGCGCAGTGGTGCGTAGTGGACACAGAAGGCGGGTATTACGTGCAATGCTGGTCTGAAGGTCAAGGATGGCTTGGAGATGACATCAACCTAAGTAATTGCGATGTAATCAGATGGATGCCGATACAAGAACCGAAGCAGGAGGTGGAGTGATGAACAACTTAATGATCGACCTTGAGACGATGGGGAAAAATAAGGATGCACCGATCGTTTCCATTGGCGCAGTGTTCTTCACCCCAGAAACAGGAGATATCGGACAAGAATTCTATACGGTTGTTAGCCTGGAAAGTGCTATGGAGCAAGGGGCCACACCTGACGGCGATACCATCCTGTGGTGGTTGAAACAAAGCCCTGAAGCACGAGCTGCAATCTGTATTGATGATACTTTATCGATCAGCGATGCACTCTCTGAACTGAGCCATTTCATTAATCGGCACGCGGACAATACGAAATATTTAAAAGTCTGGGGTAACGGAGCCAACTTCGACAACGTAATTTTACGCGGAGCTTATGAGCGAGCAGGACAAATCTGCCCATGGGCGTACTGGAATGATCACGATGTACGCACGATCGTTACGCTTGGGCGTTCCATCGGATTCGACCCCAAAATGGACATGCCTTTCGATGGCGAACGGCACAACGCCCTAGCTGATGCTCGTCATCAGGCAAAATATGTTTCCGCTATCTGGCAGAAATTAATTCCTGCCACCAGCACAGAATTATGATTTTCCCGGGTGCAGCCGGTTTTGATGGAGAAAATTATGAACACCTTGTTTTTACTGATGGCTGAATTCAATACCCCTAACATTGAACTCTCAGCAGTTAGCCAAAAGTACTTTGGCATGAGCCCAGCCACGGCAGAAGCAAAAGCAAACGCTTGTAAGTTGCCCGTTCCAACATATCGCATCGGCACATCACAAAAAGCAAAACGTTGCATCAATATTCAGGATCTTGCGGAATACATAGACAAAAGACGAGAAGAAGGACGAGCTGAGTGGGAAAAGGTCAGAACGGATAAACAAAAATATAACTAAACTAAAACCATGAATAACCCGTGTATATACGGGTTATTTTTCTTTATCGCCATCTTTTCTTGATTTGAACAATCCACTAACAACGAAACCAACCAAACCAACAATGCTAATTGTACTTGTACCTAGTAATGCAACGATTGCTTCAACTGGAGGCTTTCCTTCATGAGCAATAAGAAACGATACAAACATTACGGCTACAAATAAGCACCACCACGACATAAAACAAACCGTGAATGATGCCATTTTTGTCCGAAGTTCATTGTCTATTTCTTTACCAGTTGCGTCAGCTATCTTATCGCGTACTTGTGATTTGAGCATATCAAGCTGAGCTTGAAGACTGTCCATTCTGTGCTGCTGCATAAACTCATGCAATGCACCTGTATTAGAACCAAACTCTTCTTCCTCCAGAATAGCTTTATTTTCTGAAGAAGAATCATCATCGCTCTCATGATTAGACGGCTCAAATGCAGATTTAAAAACCTGTTCTTGACTGTCAGTATAGTTTAAGGATGCTTCAGAGCGACCATTTTCAACACCTGCAGCCGCTCCGATAAGTTTATAGATATCTGAATTGCGAGACATGTCATCCCTGAATATTACTTTTTCAGAGGCCCTGACATTGCTGTCGGTTATTCAATAAATCATGATAATAAGTCTTGATCGCATCATCTGGGATGATTGACGAGCCAATACCATTATAAGTTTGTGACCAAGGCGTACCTGGCATATGAGTTAGAGTTGATAACTCAATTCCATTTTTCGAGCCGTAAAATTTATAAACAGCCCCTATAATGCTCTCTGCTTGCGGATCCATAGTAACAATGCCACCAAAAGGAGCTACTGCTACATTCGTAACAGGCTTATTCCCATAATCTTTGAAAGCATCGTACATTCCGGGAATAACCGGACCGTACTTCCACGCAGAGACACATTCGTTGAGCAAAGGCTTACCTGTTAATGCTAAATAGTAACCATGGGCAATATAAGTAAGCTTCTGCAGTTGCATGTGGGTCAGAGGATTATGATGTTGGTTTCCCAACGTTATGAATTTATTGGCTATTTGTACCGGGCTGTACATAACCACCCTCCTCATTACACTGAATGTGCAAACAGTATCATCACTGTTATCTCAACCTAGCACGAACAAAAAAAATTTTGGAAGATTGCAAGAGCAAATCACTGTGTTTATAACCAGTAAACAACTGTACATATACACAGGTTACAAATTGGTGGCGAATTATACCTGCAGACGTTGCGATGTCAACAAAGCTACCATCACAGTGTTTTACATCTCACACTGTTTATGACAAAAAATCTTTTGATAGGTTCCCAATAGGCTCCCACAAAACACATAACCAATTGTTTTTCAAAAACGATACATCCTATCGAGCATAGGAGCAATAGAGAAACGGTATGCGGGATAAGCGGTTTGTGATTCTGCTGACATGGCGATTTTTTAAGCATCTGGTGAATTGGGGGCGCTACTATAGCATAACGAATATGCGATCAGGCAATGCGGCAGCTTCGATGCCCGGTTGTCGGTGTTTAAGTGAGAATTATGGTAAAGTAAGGACATTCTTAACCCCACTTTCGAGGTGCACAATGGAAAAGACCACAACGCAGGAGTTATTGGCGCAGGCTGAAAAACTCTGCGCGCAGCGTAATGTGCGCCTGACACCGCAACGTCTCGAAGTGCTGCGCCTTATGAGCCTGCAAGAAGGGGCTATCAGCGCCTACGATCTACTTGATTTGCTGCGCGAAGCCGAGCCGCAAGCCAAGCCGCCGACGGTTTATCGCGCACTCGATTTTCTGCTTGAACAAGGTTTTGTGCATAAGGTTGAATCCACCAACAGCTATGTGCTCTGCCATCTTTTCGATCAGCCTACGCATACTTCAGCCATGTTTATTTGCGATCGCTGCGGCGCGGTGAAAGAAGAGTGTGCGGAAGGTGTGGAAGACATCATGCATACGCTGGCGGCAAAAATGGGTTTTGCCCTGCGGCATAATGTGATTGAAGCACATGGACTCTGTGCGGCATGTGTGGAAGTTGAAGCGTGTCGTCATCCTGAACAGTGCCATCATGACCACTCTCTTCAGGTGAAAAAGAAACCTCGCTAAGAGGGCGTACATCCTTGTACACGTCGGGCAGGAGGGATCAATTACCAACGGTAATCATGGCGTTTTTCCCAGCTATCAACCTCTTTTTCTGCCTGATCTTTCTGGTAACCGTAACGTTCCTGGATTTTACCCACTAACTGGTCACGCTTACCTTCAATGACCGTCATATCATCATCGGTCAGTTTGCCCCATTGCTCTTTCACTTTACCTTTGAACTGTTTCCAGTTACCGCCGACTTCGTCTTTATTCATATTCAAATCCTCATCGTTAGGTGGTGAATGAGTGTACGCTCACTTTTCTTCTGAACGTGGGATTAAGTGTAGTCAGGAATTTGGCTTAGGATTATTTATTCAGAACTTTTAACCGTCATGTTGCTGAAAACCAGGTTCCATTACGCCAGTGACGACGCCAGATAACCGCCAGTGAAAGCCCGCGCAGCGCCAGAAAGACGGTTAACGCCAGCCATAAACCTTGGTTACCCAACCACGGCAACGTCAGTAGCGTCAAAGCAAACCCTGCTGCTGCGACTGCCATACTATTGCGCATTTCGGCAGCGCGCGTTGCGCCAATAAACATACCGTCCAGCAGATAACACCAGACGCCCACCAGCGGTAAAATAACCTGCCAGATTAGGTAGCGATCGGCCAGATTCTGGATCTGCGTTAACGACGTTAGCAACGCGATGATATGTTCTCCCGCCAGCAAATAAATCACCGAAAACAACAATGCCACGATCCCCGACTGGCGGCACGCTGCGCGCCAGACATCCAGTAACTGGCTACCGTCGCGCGCACCATACGCCTGACCGGAGTGGGCTTCAACCGCGTAGGCAAAACCATCCAGCGCATAGGCAGTAAAGGTGAGTAACGTCATCAGGACCGCGTTGACGGCGATAATATCGCTCCCCAGTCGCGCCCCAAGAACCGTTATTGCGCCAAAACAGAGTTGTAGCAGCAGTGAGCGCAGCATAATGTCGCGGTTAAGCGCCAGCAAGCGACGGAAGTTTCCTCGCCAGGCAGTTTTCAGCATTTCGCCGGAGATGCCACGTAGTTTGAGGATTTTACGCACCATTAGCAGACCAATCAGCAATGTTGCATATTCCGCAATAACCGTCGCCAGCGCCGCGCCCTGCACGTTCATATGCAGCCCCATCACCAGCCAGACATCCAGCACAATGTTGAGGATATTGCCAACCACTAACAAAATCACTGGCGCGCGGGCATATTGCACGCCGAGCAACCAGCCGAGCAGCACCAGATTCGCCAGCGACGCCGGTGCGCTTAACCAGCGGATTGCAAGAAAGCGCCGCGCCTGTTCCAGAACCGCTTCGCTACCACCAACAATATGCAGCGCCAGCTCGATAATCGGCGTACGCAGTAACGCAATCAACGCTCCGGCTCCCAGTGCCAACAGCAACGGCTGCACCAGCGCACGCGCCAATGCCTGAGGATTTTTGGCACCATAAGCCTGTGCAGTAAGCCCGGTAGTGCTCATACGCAAAAACAGCAACAGCATAAAGAGAAAACTGGTCGCCGTTGCGCCAACCGCCACGCCGCCCAGATAAACCGGACTATCAAGATGACCAATGACCGCCGTATCAACCAGTCCCAGCAAGGGAACGGTGATATTGGAGAAAATCATGGGTAAAGCCAGATGCCAGAGTGCTTTATCAGATGAAGTGAGGAATGCCATGCAGACAAGCCTGATGAAGAGAGATTAAAACAAACCGCGATGCCAGGCGGCATCGCGGTATCAGAGATAGATTACAGCCAGTCGCCGTTGCGAATAACACCAACCGCCAGCCCTTCAATGCTGAAGCTCTGCTGACGAAGGTCAACGACAATTGGTTTAAACTCGCTATTTTCTGGCAGAAGTTCGACTTTATTACCCTGTTTTTTCAGACGCTTAACGGTAACTTCGTCATCTATACGCGCGACAACGACCTGACCATTACGCACATCCTGGGTTTTATGCACTGCCAGCAAGTCGCCGTCCATAATGCCGATATCTTTCATCGACATCCCACTGACGCGCAGCAGGAAATCGGCATTCGGTTTGAACAGGGAAGGATCGACCTGATAATGACCTTCAATATGCTGCTGCGCCAGAAGCGGTTCACCGGCAGCCACACGGCCCACCAACGGTAACCCTTCTTCCTCTTCCTGCAACAGACGAATCCCGCGCGATGCGCCGGAAACAATTTCAATAACGCCTTTGCGTGCCAGCGCCTTCAGATGCTCTTCTGCCGCATTTGGGGAACGGAACCCCAAACGCTGCGCGATTTCCGCACGCGTCGGCGGCATACCTGTCTGGCTGATGTGATCACGGATGAGATCAAACACCTCTTGTTGCCTGGCCGTTAACGCTTTCATTCCGCCCCCTGGGTGTATATACAGTTATGCTGTGAGTATATACAGCAAAAGGTGATTTTGGAACCATAAACTACACAATAAACCAGAGATTTATCGAATTCTGGAAGGGTTATCCAAAATGCGACCATAACAGAATGCACCAGGTAATCACGGCGACGATAATGGCGATCAGCACCGCGGCAGAGCCCATATCTTTCGCCCGCCCGGAAAGCTCATGGTATTCAGAGCCAATTCGGTCAACCACTGCTTCGATAGCGCTATTGAGGATTTCCACAATCATCACCAGCATGACAGAACTAATAAGCAATACTCGGGTTATTGCATCCACATCCAGCCAACAGGCAATAACCACTGCCAACAATACCGCGACACCTTCCTGACGGAATGCCGCTTCGTTGATCCATGCGGCACGTAAACCTTTCCAGGAATAGCCAGCAGCTTTGATAATTCGGGTGAATCCAGTGGTATTATTGGCCATCGAAAGAACCTTTTTACATTATGAGCGTCAATATCAGTGTACCGTTGAATCCGAAGATTACGGTTAGCGTAACGTCGCGCGAAACATGAGCGGATACCACAGAATTTCCCATGACTTTCTGCTATCCTTCCCGCGCATTTGCATTATTAACCAGAGGCTTTACATCGTTTATGTCCGGCTGGCCACGAATTTACTACAAATTACTGAATTTACCATTAAGCATCCTGGTAAAAAGCAAGTCTATCCCGGCAGATCCTGCCCCGGAACTGGGACTGGATACCTCTCGTCCAATTATGTACGTTTTACCGTACAACTCAAAAGCGGATTTGCTGACGTTGCGCGCCCAGTGCCTGGCGCACGACCTGCCTGACCCATTAGAGCCGCTGGAAATAGACGGCACGTTACTACCGCGCTATGTGTTTATTCATGGCGGGCCGCGTGTTTTCACCTATTACACACCGAAAGAAGAGTCTATTAAGCTGTTCCACGACTATCTCGATCTGCACCGCAGCAACCCAAATCTGGATGTGCAGATGGTGCCGGTATCGGTGATGTTTGGTCGTGCGCCGGGGCGCGAAAAAGGTGAAGTTAACCCGCCACTGCGCATGCTCAACGGCGTACAGAAATTTTTCGCCGTGCTCTGGCTCGGTCGCGACAGTTTTGTGCGCTTCTCTCCGTCAGTTTCGCTGCGCCGTATGGCGGATGAACACGGCACGGATAAAACCATCGCCCAAAAACTGGCACGCGTGGCGCGTATGCACTTTGCCCGCCAGCGTCTGGCTGCCGTAGGGCCGCGCCTGCCAGCTCGTCAGGATCTGTTTAACAAACTGCTCGCCTCCCGCGCCATTGCCAAAGCGGTAGAAGACGAAGCGCGCAGCAAAAAAATCTCCCAATGAAAAAGCGCAGCAGAATGCTATTGCACTGATGGAAGAGATTGCTGCGAACTTCTCTTACGAGATGATCCGCCTGACTGACCGTATTCTGGGCTTCACCTGGAACCGACTTTATCAGGGCATCAACGTCCATAACGCCGAGCGCGTTCGCCAGTTGGCCCACGACGGTCATGAGCTGGTGTATGTGCCTTGCCACCGCAGTCACATGGACTACCTGCTGCTTTCTTACGTGCTGTATCACCAGGGGCTGGTGCCGCCGCATATCGCCGCCGGGATCAACCTGAATTTCTGGCCTGCCGGGCCGATTTTCCGCCGTCTGGGTGCGTTCTTTATTCGCCGCACGTTTAAAGGCAATAAGCTCTATTCTACGGTTTTCCGTGAGTATCTCGGCGAACTGTTCAGCGTGGTTATTCCGTCGAGTACTTTGTGGAAGGCGGTCGTTCGCGTACAGGCCGTTTGCTGGACCCGAAAACCGGTACGCTGTCGATGACCATTCAGGCGATGCTGCGTGGCGGCACTCGTCCGATTACGCTGATTCCGATCTACATCGGTTATGAGCACGTCATGGAAGTGGGTACTTACGCCAAAGAACTGCGCGGCGCAACGAAAGAGAAAGAGAGCCTGCTGCAGATGCTGCGCGGTTTAAGCAAGCTGCGTAATCTCGGTCAGGGCTATGTCAACTTCGGTGAACCAATGCCGTTGATGACCTACCTTAACCAGCACGTGCCAGACTGGCGTGAATCTATCGACCCAATCGAAGCGGTGCGTCCGGCCTGGTTAACACCGACGGTCAATAACATTGCTGCCGATCTGATGGTACGCATTAACAACGCAGGCGCGGCAAACGCCATGAACCTGTGCTGTACTGCGCTTCTGGCGTCACGTCAGCGCTCACTCACCCGCGAGCAGTTAACCGAGCAACTCAACTGCTATCTGGATTTGATGCGCAACGTGCCTTACTCCACGGACTCTACCGTTCCTTCAGCCAGCGCCAGCGAGCTTATCGATCACGCGCTGCAAATGAACAAGTTTGAAGTTGAGAAAGACACTATCGGCGACATCATCATTCTGCCGCGCGAGCAAGCGGTGCTGATGACCTACTATCGCAACAACATTGCGCATATGTTGGTGCTGCCTTCGCTGATGGCGGCAATTGTCACCCAGCATCGCCACATCTCCCGCGACGTATTGATGGAGCACGTCAATGTGCTTTACCCAATGCTGAAAGCGGAACTGTTCCTGCGCTGGGATCGCGACGAATTACCGGGCGTGATTGATGCGCTGGCAAATGAGATGCAACGTCAGGGGCTGATTACACTGCAAAATGACGAGCTGCATATCAATCCGGCACATTCCCGCACGCTTCAGCTGCTGGCCGCAGGCGCGCGCGAAACGCTGCAACGTTATGCCATCACTTTCTGGCTGCTGAGCGCCAACCCGTCGATCAACCGCGGGACGCTGGAGAAAGAGAGCCGCACCGTGGCGCAACGTCTCTCCGTGCTTCACGGCATCAACGCACCGGAGTTCTTCGACAAGGCGGTATTCAGTTCTCTGGTACTGACGCTGCGTGATGAAGGGTATATCAGCGACAGCGGCGACGCCGAACCGGCAGAGACGATGAAGGTCTATCAGTTGCTGGCAGAGTTGATTACATCAGATGTACGTTTGACGATTGAGAGTGCGACGCAGGGTGAAGGGTAATCGGTGAGAGTTGCCGGATGCGGCGAAAATGAACTGAACCACAAAACCTGCAAATTCAATAAGTTGCGATTCACCGGGTAGGCCTGATAAGCGAAGCGCATCAGGCAATTTTTCCCGGACAAAAAAGCCGGAGGATCCTCCGGCTTTTTTACATCATCAGAAATGCCAGTAACTCATTGCCAGCCCTAAAAACAGCACCAGGCCAACATAGTTATTATTCATAAATGCTTTAAAGCAGGCTTCGCGCTCGCGGTTAGCAATCAGTTTTTGTTGATATACAAACAGCGCGCCCGCGACCAGAATTGACCAATAATATCCCCAGCCTAAGCCATTTAACTCGCCGATAATCGCCATCAGCACCAGCACGCCAATCTGCAAAATACCGATAATCAACTTATCGTATTGACCGAACAAGATAGCGGTGGACTTAATGCCAATCTTCACGTCATCGTCACGGTCGACCATCGCATATTGCGTGTCGTAAGCCACCGCCCACAGAATATTGGCAAGGAACATCAGCCAGCAGCTTAACGGCACCGATTCACTCACCGCGGCAAAAGCCATTGGAATCGACCAACCAAACGCCGCACCCAGCACCACTTGCGGTAAATGGGTATACCGCTTCATAAACGGGTACACCCACGCCAACGCCAGTCCGGCAATCGACAACAGAATGGTCATCGTGTTCAGTGTCAATACCAGTAAGAACGAAATCAGCACCAGCACCACAAATAGCGTTCGCGCCTCTTTCTCCGTAACCGCACCACTGGGAAGCGGTCGGTTTGCTGTGCGCTTCACATGACCATCAAATTTACGGTCAGCATAGTCATTCACCACGCACCCGGCGGCGCGCATCAGCCAGACGCCAGCGACGAACACCGCCAGAATCCAGAGTTGGGGAACGACCTGGGGTCGCCACCCACAGCGCCCACAACGTTGGCCAGAGCAGCAGTAACGCGCCTATTGGCTTATCCGTACGCATTAAGCGATGAAACGCCAGCAGCTTATTCTGCGTCAGACTCCACTCCATATTTTTTTCCTCTTAGTACAACGGTGACGCCGGTAAAAACAGTTCAGTCAGCAACAGCGGCTTACCGCTTAATCGCAGGCGGGAACGGCGCCCCCAAAGTCCGGCATCACGGCCTATCTCAATAAAGTCCCGGGTTAATGTCGATGATGTGAACAGATAACGTCCTAATGGCGTTTTACCCAATTTTTGTAACGCCAGCTCAGGGCCACTTAATGTTGATACAGGGAGGACGGTACGCCCGGCAAGCCAGGGTTCCCCATCGGCACATAGCAAAATTTCACGTAACCAGTAACGGGATTCTTTCGGCAGCAGCGGTAATTCTTCGGGGATTTCATTCTGTTCGACAAATCCTTCGCGGATCATCGTCACGCTCACCGTTTTTCCCTGCTGTTCAAAACGTTTAGTCATGGAATCTTCCAGCAACAACCAGTCGAGCAGTTGCGGTTCCAGCGCAGGGATCTCTGCAAAATAGCGCAGCGCACGCAGTTGCGTTAACGCGGGGTGTGACATGCCGAACTCTCCGTTACATAACGTAAAGGCATTGTATCGCAGAAAAGCGATAACGGGAGATGTAAAGCATATTAAGTGATCTAATACGCAACAATCACGCAACAATCACTGGGGGGAGAAAAAAAGGTGCGCCAGAAGACGCACCAGTTGTTGCAAAATCAGCACTGTGGGGCGTAATTACCCCTTGCCTTTTACACTGCTGATAAAGGTGGAACGGGCAGATGTCGATCCCAGACGTTCAGCTTCATCAAGCAGTTTTAACGCCTTATCAACATCACCTTTCGCGACAGCGTTTTTGATCGCGGTATTAAAATAACTTTCCGTGTCGTTGAGCATCGGTTCACTTTTCTTCACCGGTGCCGGAGCGGGTGCAGCCACGGCTGGTGCCGCCGTGTTGCCTACCGTAACCGGAGCTGGGGCGGAAGAACCAAATAACGGTCCCACCAGCACACTGGAGCTGGAGTTCGTTTTCACTTTCAGTTTCAGCAGGCCATCAGTGGTATGACGAGCTACCGGGTCTGGAATATCAGGGATCGAGTTACCGACGCCTTTGGCATAGGCTTTTGCCGGGTCGAGCAGTTGCGTCGTCTGCTGGAGATCTTTTTCCGTGGTAAAGACCAGAACATACAGTTTTTGCTGCCCCAACGCTGGTGTCAGGCGCATCACTCCTTCCAGACGATCTGCGCTCATGACGCCTGGTTCCTGGTAGGTGAAATAACTGCTGGGGAAGAAGGCAGATGGCGTCATGCTCTGATCAAGAATCAGCACGTTCGGCGCAAATACACTGGTTTGTTTGTTCACTTCGCTGGTCAGCGTAAGGGTCAGTTCGCCAATGTTTGCCGGAACGCTGTATGCCGCAACCGGACCACTGATACCAGGAACGTTCAACCGTTGGCCGCCAGTCGCTAACTGGGTAGTCTGAGTTTTGGATTGATCGACTGGTGTCCAGGTTAATTGTTGTAGCGCGGCAGATGGAATAGCTGGTGCGTCACTGGTGTTTTGCGGTACGTAGTTGACGTCGGCGAGGCTGATTCCAGGCGCGCTCGCCAGCAACCCTGCTGATAAACAGAGGGCGATGAGACTTTTATTCATTTTCATTGTTTTCACCTCAAAATCTGGAGTTCAGCGGTAGCCAGGCAATAGCGCGCTAAACCGATAATCAGAGGGGCTTGCGCCCCTTATAGATAATGACAACGTGTTTTTATGCCGGATGCGGCGTGAACGCCTTATCCGGCCTACGCTTTGCTATTACCACCAGATTTCCATCTGGGCGCCGAAGGTCCACTCGTCGCTATCACCACGACCGAAGCTACCGCCTTCGAAGTTCGCCGGAACGGCTTTACCGTAGTACGGGTTGGTTGAAGAAGTCCCCGTGTAGTCATAGCCCCATTTCTCATCCCACTTGGCGTAGGTCGCGAAGACACGAATAGCCGGACGTGACCAGATGCTGTCGCCAGCCTGCCATTGTTGTGCGAGGGTAATTTTGTACTGATTGTTCTTGTCGCCAGTGCGCTGGGATTCGACGTTGTCGTAGCCGATCTCCATCAAGGTGCTCATGATTGGCGTCCACTTGTACATCGGGCGAATACCGACGGTCCACCACTTGGTGCCGTTATCGTTATCCCAGTTGATGTCCTGATACATACCCACGTACATCATGTCCCAGTTGTCGCCCATCGAGATCGCACCGTGATCAAGAATACGCAGCATGTGACCGTTGTTGTTGATGTTGTAGGCAAAGTGTTCGTTATCAAACGCGACGCCAGAGCCCTGCGACAGACCTTTACCCTGCGAGGTCATCGAATCAGTTGCGTACTGAACAACAAACTTGTTGAAGCCCTTCAGGATGCTCTGAGTATGTTCAGCAGTGAATAACCAACCGTCTTTCGATGCGCCATCAACCAGACGATAGTTATCACGCAGGTTAGCGCGACCGTAGTCGACACCCAGTTCTAACGTACCGCCTGGGTTGATTTCCATCTGCGCTAAACGCACGTCGAAGACATCGTTCGCAGTTTCGTTGGTGTAGTCATAGATATTGTTGCTGGCGAAAGAAGAAGAACCACCAGCTTCAGAAGAGCGGGTTGCTGCCAGGGAGAGCTTACCGAAGCCAACATCGATGTTTTCCAGACCGGCACCAGGACCAGAAATATCCCAGTAGTAGAAGTCGATCATATGAACGTCATGACGTTGATAGAAACGCTTACCCGCCCAGATGGTGGAACCTGGCAGCCATTCAATCAGGTTTTTACCCTGCACGTTCGCTTCACGGAAGGCCGGATCGGTAGCTTCCCAGTCATTCTGTTGCGCGACGGAATAGGCCACGTTAGTGTCGAAATAGAAGCTCTTATCGCCCTCTTTCCACACTTCCTGACCCAATTTTAATTCAGCATAAGTTTCACATTCGTTGCCAAGACGGTATTTACTTTGAGCACCAGTGGTCTGGAAACACTGTTGTTCACCGCCACTCCCTGTCCAGCCGATACCGGAACGAGCGTAACCGTGGAAATCCACAGCCATTGCCTGAGCAGACATTACGCCCGCTGCGACGGCAACCGCCAGAGGAAGTTTGCGCAGAGTAATCATCATTCTATCTCCTGAGTCATTGCTTTTCTTTTTTCACATCACCTGTCACAGGTTTTGTGTCTTTTGTAGGGTGCTTAAACGCCCGGCTCCTGATGCAGTCGACGACATGCAGTGCCATCCTCACGGAACAGATGGCAACGCTCTGGCGGCAGGCCGATAGCGAATGTGGCACCTTCTTCTACCAACACCACGTCAGACTGGCGGTACACCAGGTTTTGACGAATGGAAGGGATCTGGATATGAATTTGGGTTTCGTTACCGAGTTGCTCGACGACCTGAACTTCACCTTCAAGGATGACGTCGGCGATATCACTTGGCAGTAGATGTTCCGGGCGAATGCCCAGTGACATGTTGGCTCCGACCTGAACGTTGTGGCTTTCAACCGGAAGCCAGACTTGCTGGAGGTTTGGCATCGGCAGCTCAACCTGAACTTGATCGATTGCAACGGCGGTCACTTTTACCGGCAAGAAGTTCATTTTCGGCGAACCAATAAAACCGGCGACAAAGCGGTCTGCCGGATAGTGATACAGTTCGAGGGGTTTCCCGACCTGCGCCACGCGCCCGGCATCCAGCACCACGATTTTATCGGCCAGCGTCATCGCTTCGACCTGATCGTGAGTGACGTAAATCATTGTGCGGCCCAGACGTTTATGCAGACGGGAGATTTCGATACGCATCTGCACACGCAGCGCAGCGTCAAGGTTGGAGAGCGGTTCATCGAGCAAAAACACGCTTGGCTCGGCCACCAGCGTACGGCCAATCGCCACACGCTGACGCTGCCCGCCGGAGAGCGCCTTCGGTTTGCGATCAAGCAAGTGCGCCAGTTGCAGTACTTCCGCCACCTGGTTAACACGCTGGTTGATCACCTCTTTCTTCGCGCCCGCCAGTTTCAGGCCAAAGGACATGTTTTCTGCCACTGACAGATGGGGATAGAGCGCATAGGACTGGAACACCATGCCGACGCCGCGTTCTGCTGGCGGGGTATCGTTCATTCGTTTCTCACCGATGAACAGGTCGCCGCTGGTGATCGTCTCAAGACCGGCAATCATGCGCAGTAACGTTGATTTACCGCAGCCAGATGGCCCGACAAACACCACGAACTCACCTTCGTGGATCTCGAGGTTGATATCTTTCGATACCACCACATCCCCCCAGGCCTTCGTTACATTTTGCAGCTGTACGCTCGCCATGCCCTTCTCCCTTCGTTACAACCTGTCATCGACAGCAACATTCATGATGCGGTGACTATGCTTGATCGACAGATAGCTTAAATCCTCCACCCCCAGGCTTTTTTATGGGGGAGGAGGCGGGAGGATGAGAAGGTGGTGTCTGCGTACTAATCCGAAGGAAAGTAAGGAAATTCGTGATGTTGCTTGCAAAAAACATGGCGATTTTGTGTGCGCCCTCCCGCAATACTGCCGTTTCTGCGACATGGATCACACAAAACGAAGGTGGGGCGTAGGGGCAAGGAGGATGGAAAGAGGTTGCCGTATAAAGAAACTAGAGTCCGTTTAGGCGTTTTCACAAGCACTTCACCAACAAGGACCAGAGATTATGAAAATAAAAACAGGTGCACGCATCCTCGCATTATCTGTTTTAACGACGATGATGTTTTCCGCCTCGGCTCTCGCCAAAATCGAAGAAGGTAAGCTGGTAATCTGGATCAACGGCGATAAAGGCTACAACGGCCTTGCTGAAGTCGGTAAGAAATTCGAGAAAGATACCGGAATTAAAGTCACCGTTGAGCATCCGGATAAGCTGGAAGAGAAATTCCCCCAGGTTGCGGCAACTGGCGATGGTCCGGACATCATCTTCTGGGCGCACGACCGCTTTGGCGGCTATGCCCAGTCTGGTCTGTTAGCTGAAATCTCTCCGGACAAAGCGCTCCAGGACAAGATTTATCCGTTCACCTGGGATGCCGTGCGTTTTAACGGCAAACTCATTGCTTACCCGGTTGCAGTTGAAGCGTTATCGCTGATTTATAACAAAGATCTGTTGCCGAACCCGCCAAAAACCTGGGAAGAGATCCCGGCGCTGGATAAAGAACTAAAAGCGAAAGGTAAGAGCGCGCTGATGTTCAACCTGCAAGAACCGTACTTTACCTGGCCGCTGATTGCTGCCGACGGTGGTTATGCGTTCAAGTATGAAAACGACAAATACAACGTGAAAGACGTTGGCGTGGATAACGCTGGCGCGAAAGCGGGTCTGACCTTCCTGGTTGATCTGATTAAAAACAAACACATGAATGCGGATACTGACTACTCCATTGCAGAGGCAGCCTTTAACAAAGGTGAAACTGCGATGACCATTAATGGTCCGTGGGCATGGTCTAACATCGACACCAGCAAAGTGAACTACGGTGTGACGATGCTGCCAACCTTCAAGGGACAACCGTCCAAACCGTTCGTTGGCGTGCTGAGCGCAGGCATTAACGCGGCCAGTCCGAACAAAGAGCTGGCGAAAGAGTTCCTCGAAAACTACCTGCTGACCGACGAAGGTCTGGAAGCGGTGAATAAAGACAAACCGCTGGGTGCCGTGGCGCTGAAGTCTTACCAGGATCAGCTGGCGAAAGATCAACGTATCGCCGCCACTATGGATAACGCCAAGAACGGTGAAATCATGCCGAACATCCCGCAGATGTCCGCCTTCTGGTATGCCGTGCGTACCGCAGTAATCAACGCAGCCAGTGGTCGTCAGACCGTTGATGCCGCGCTGAAAGATGCACAGGGTCGTATTACCAAGTAATGCAGAGAAATGCCGGATGCGGCGTAGAACGCCTTATCCGGCCTACGAAGACCGAAACGTATGTAGGCCTGATAAGACGCGCCAGCGTCGCATCAGGCAGTTGTTGCCGGATGCGGCGTAAACGCCTTATCCGGCCTACGAAGCCGAAACGTATGTAGGCCTGATAAGACGCATCTGCGTCGCATCAGGCAGTTGTTGCCGGATGCGGCGTAAACGCCTTATCTGTCCTGGAATGAGGAAGAACCCCATGGATGTCATTAAAAAGAAACATTGGTGGCAAAGCGACGCGCTGAAATGGTCAGTGTTAGGTCTGCTCGGCCTGCTGGTGGGTTACCTTGTTGTTTTAATGTACGCACAAGGGGAATACCTGTTCGCCATTACCACGCTGATTTTGAGCTCAGCGGGGCTCTATATTTTCGCCAATCGTAAAGCCTACGCCTGGCGCTATGTCTACCCGGGAATGGCCGGGATGGGGCTATTCGTCCTCTTCCCTCTGGTCTGCACCATCGCCATCGCCTTCACCAACTACAGCAGCACCAACCAGCTTACCTTTGAACGCGCTCAGGAAGTTCTGTTGGACCGCGCCTGGCAGGCAGGGAAAACCTATAACTTTGGTCTTTATCCCGCGGGTGATGAGTGGCAACTGGCGCTCACCGACGGCGAAACCGGCAAAAATTATCTCTCAGACGCTTTCAAATTTGGCGGCGAGCAAAAACTGCAACTGAAAGAAACGGCCACGCAACCTGAAGGCGAGCGCGCAAATCTGCGCGTGATTACCCAGAATCGTCAAGCCCTGAGCAACATTACCGCCATTTTGCCGGATGGCAACAAAGTGATGATGAGCTCCCTGCGCCAGTTCTCCGGCACTCAGCCGCTGTACACATTAGGCGATGACGGTACGCTGACCAATAACCAGAGTGGCATAAAATATCGTCCAAACGACCAGATTGGTTTTTACCAGTCCATCACTGCTGACGGCAACTGGGGTGACGAAAAACTCAGCCCGGGTTATACCGTGACTACTGGCTGGAAAAACTTTACCCGCGTCTTCACCGACGAAGGCATTCAGAAACCGTTCCTCGCCATTTTCGTCTGGACCGTAGTGTTCTCACTTATCACTGTCTTTTTAACGGTGGCGGTCGGCATGGTTCTGGCGTGTCTGGTGCAGTGGGAAGCGTTGCGCGGCAAAGCGGTCTATCGCGTCCTGCTTATTCTGCCCTACGCGGTGCCATCGTTCATTTCAATCTTGATTTTCAAAGGGTTGTTTAACCAGAGTTTCGGTGAAATCAACATGATGTTGAGCGCGCTGTTTGGCGTGAAGCCCGCCTGGTTCAGCGATCCGACCACCGCCCGCACGATGCTGATTATCGTCAACACCTGGCTGGGTTATCCGTACATGATGATCCTCTGCATGGGCTTGCTGAAAGCGATTCCGGACGATTTGTATGAAGCCTCAGCAATGGATGGCGCAGGTCCATTCCAGAACTTCTTTAAGATTACGCTGCCGCTGCTGATTAAACCGCTGACGCCGCTGATGATCGCCAGCTTTGCCTTTAACTTTAACAACTTCGTGCTGATTCAACTGTTAACCAACGGCGGCCCGGATCGTCTTGGCACGACCACGCCAGCCGGTTATACCGACCTGCTCGTTAACTACACCTACCGTATCGCCTTTGAAGGCGGCGGGGGTCAGGACTTCGGTCTGGCGGCGGCGATTGCCACGCTGATCTTCCTGCTGGTGGGTGCGCTGGCGATAGTGAACCTGAAAGCCACGCGAATGAAGTTTGATTAAGGGAGATAACAAAAATGGCAATGGTCCAACCGAAATCGCAAAAAGCACGTTTGTTTATTACTCACCTGCTACTCCTACTTTTTATCGCGGCGATTATGTTCCCGCTGCTGATGGTCGTCGCCATCTCGCTGCGCCAGGGGAACTTCGCGACCGGTAGCCTGATCCCGGAGCAAATCTCGTGGGATCACTGGAAACTGGCGTTAGGTTTTAGCGTTGAACAGGCGGATGGCCGCATTACGCCACCGCCATTCCCGGTACTGCTGTGGCTGTGGAACTCGGTAAAGGTCGCCGGTATTTCCGCGATTGGTATCGTGGCGCTCTCCACCACCTGCGCTTATGCCTTCGCCCGTATGCGCTTCCCTGGCAAAGCGACGCTGCTGAAAGGGATGCTGATTTTCCAGATGTTTCCCGGCAGTACTCTCACTGGTGGCGTTGTATGCGTTGTTTGATCGTCTGGGTGAATACATTCCGTTCATCGGCCTGAATACTCACGGCGGCGTGATCTTCGCGTACCTGGGGGGGATTGCGCTGCACGTCTGGACGATTAAAGGCTATTTCGAAACCATCGATAGCTCGCTGGAAGAAGCAGCAGCGCTGGATGGTGCGACACCGTGGCAGGCCTTCCGCCTTGTCCTGTTGCCGCTGTCAGTACCGATTCTGGCGGTTGTGTTCATCCTGTCGTTTATCGCTGCCATTACCGAAGTTCCGGTCGCGTCGTTGTTACTGCGTGACGTGAACAGTTACACCCTGGCCGTGGGTATGCAGCAATACCTCAACCCGCAAAACTACCTGTGGGGCGACTTTGCTGCCGCTGCCGTGATGTCTGCATTACCCATCACCATCGTCTTCTTGCTGGCTCAACGCTGGCTGGTTAACGGCCTGACGGCAGGTGGTGTGAAAGGTTAAAGATGTTGTTCTGCCAATGTTATGCCGCTAGACCCTCAACTTACGTTATCCTAACTTGTGACTGTTATTCGGCGCTCTTCGGAGCGCCTCTTTTTTACTCCCGCTTCAGCCGTTTCGAATTACACAGCCACAGGGTGATCACCAGTAACAGGATCGCAGCCGAGTAGATCAACACATCCAGTGGCGATTTATGATCGACGATGATCAAGCGCACAATGGCGGTGATCCCAATATAGACAAAGTAACGTAGCGGGAAGTGAAAACCGGACTGAAAGTACTTCACAATCAGTGCGATAAATTCGAAATAGAGAAAGTAAACCACCAGCCCCTCTACCAGCTCATATTTACTGGTTTGTTCTGGCGCGAACAGCACATCAGCCAGATGCACCGTTTCTTTGCCGAGGAAGACAACCAAAATCAGGCCGAGACACAGCAGGCCAAGATTGAGAACGGTCTGCAAAATGGTGGAGATAAACTCCACGCGCGGACGAGAGAGTGACGTCATAGCAGTACCTCCTTCACAGTGGCGAGCTTCCTGTATAACGCAAAAATGTGACGGAGATCTATATTTTTTGTGTATGTTTTGTTCAACCTGGATTTGGGGCGCGCCTCCACCAACGCCGGATGCGCCTACCCGTAGGCCGGATAAGCCGCGCCTGGCGGCGCATCCGGCAAGGCAAACCACACCAAAGCCGGTAATGCAAAAATCACCCATTCAGGTGATTCCCAGCCACCAACAAAGCGCGAAAAATCGACATTGTTCCTCTGGAACAAATGAAACGTAACCTGATAAAGGTGGTAAAAATGAAGCCTTATTTTGCTGCTTTGATGTTATCAGTCTCTGTTCTTCCTGCTTATGCTGGTCCGCTCGGTACTGCTGATAAAGCCGACCTACCGCAAAGCAATGTCTCCAGCCCAATGATGGCCCAGTCGCTCAGGCAACCAGACCTGCAACCGATATCGACGGACATGAAGACAGAATGTTTTCGCCTTTACACACCAGATCGCAAACCGGGGGTGAACTGCGTTCCTGATGGCTCAACAGGCCATTAAGAATGAGGGTGCCAGTGAGTGCGAAAACTGGCACCTTTCCCATGAATTAGCGGAAATTGACGCTACGGTCGCTGGTCATGTCATACAACTGGAACTTACGCCCAAGTTGCTGACCCCCGTCACGCGTCAGCGGCGTCCAGCCAATCGCCGCACGGCTGCGTGTCGGGCCAGACGAGAAGAGATCCAGCGGTACAGAGACATACACGCCTTTGGTGAAGTCCCCTTCGCCGTACTCCTCTTTTGAAACATTAGTGATCGTGGCATAGCCACCCACCACCACGCCGCTATCAAAGCGTTTGGCGATCTCCAGCGTGCCGCCTTTATCCCCTGCCAGATACTGTCCGACGCTGGCTTTCACTAACACATCCTGAGCGAAAGATGGCGTCCAGTATGCGGTCAGATGTCCGGTTTTCACGCTGTAGTCGGTGAATTTCATCATATCTTTTGCACTACGCCAGTCGCGCTGTTTAACGTAGTTGGCATCCAGACCAAACGCCCAGTTGCTGTCCAGCGGACGATACAACACTTCGGCCCCCGCACCGCCAAACATGGTTTCGAGATAACCTCCATAGACCTGACCGTAGAAGCCGTTGCCCAGATGCTGGAAGTAGTTGGCTTGCAGGTTATTCACATAGACATCGTTCTGAACATACTCGCGCACATGGGTACGAACGCGCGGTAAGTGCGAGTCCTGCGGCGGATTGGTGTAGTTAAACTTGTCGTAGTTGTTAGCCAGGTTAGCAAACAGGCTGCCGGTGGTCAGCAGATGGTCCGTCAGCCACAAATCTGCCGTTCCCATCACGCCCAGCTGATACATGTAAAAGTTTTCCGGGCCACCGACCGACTGGTTCAGCACCGGATCGATATGGAAATCAAAACGCGATTTGTCGATATACCATCCCTGCTCGGTGGACTTCGGAACCACTGGCTCGACGCGTTTTTGCGCCAGCTTCGTTTCATGGCCCAGCGGCTCCCCGGCGAGATGATTTTTCAGGCTGGCGACATCGGTTTCCGTCGTCACCTGCGGCATGTTAAGGCGATTCTCCGTAATGCGGATCGTTTTGATCCCATCCGGCAGATCGTTCATCACGATCCGATTAGCACGGATGATCCCTTCGCGCGAATCACGATATTTCACCTGCTCGCCGGTGACATACAGCGTATCGCCTTTCGCCTGGATCTGCGGATCGGCAAGTCCGGCGTTGTATTTCAACAGCGTTAACTGATTCGCCACCACCGAATGCTGCAAAATGGCATCCTGTGGCTGCGGTTGATATTGCGGGCGGGCGTTATCGTTGTACGAAGGACGTAGATCGTTAAAGTTGGTGCGCAGCGTGACGCCAAACATAAAGGTGTTACCACGTTCATAGCTAAGGTTAACGTCGGCCCAATCGGTAACGCGATAAATCGCACCGACGTTAAACTTACTTTTTTGCTCCAGCTTCCCGGCAAAATCCTGCTGATAATTATTACCTTCATACTCCAGTTTCAGGCGCAGCGGCTGCCAGGGCGTCTGGTATTCCACGCCGCCAAACAGTGAGGCCGGGCCGTGGAACATCTGGCTGCCGTCGATAGATCCCGCCTGTTTGTAGCTGTTATCGCGATAGCAATATTTATCACTGGCTGAACAGAGCGGATTTTTCACATTACCGCTGGTGCCCAGATATCCCCAGCCCAGGCCGAGCGTAAAATCGAACGGCCCCCAGGCTTTGCTGGCAACAAGATATTCCGCATCAAACAGCCCCGTGCCACCGATATCCCGCGCGCCAACCGCCACTTGCGGCAGCCAATAACTCTCTTCCCACAAACGCAGTTTGAGATCGAAGGCTTTATCTTTATACGTTTGATCACCAGAGAACGCTTCGACGCTGCTGTACTGCCGGGTGCGCACGTCGGTGTAGCGCAGCGTTGTTTCCAGCCAGGGGAAGAGTTGCACTGAAGCTGAGTAATAACGGTACTGATCGTTATCGCGATAGTTCAAACTCAACTCCCCTTCCCGCGCCATGCGGGCGGTGGGCGTTTGTAATAATCCTACGCCACCGAAATCCGATTGCGACGGGCCAATGGGCGCAGGATACGTTTCGCCGTAGCAAGCCGTGCTAATGCCCAGCGCCAGTAAGCTAAGCAGATGTCTTTTTTTCATTATTGGGGTATCCGCTGCGTCAGGGTCTGAAGAATGTCGGCGTTAAGGGCGTCGGGCGTCTTACTCCAGACGGAGTCCGCGAGGCCAACATAAATAATGCTGCCGGGCATTGGCTCTACGTGACGCTTGTTCCAGTAAGCCACCGGCGCTTTTTGCGTGCGTCCGTCCGGGTAAACCACCCACGCGTAGCTGCGATCCGCACCGCTAAGCAGACTTTGCCCGGAGAGATAGCTCGCCACGTCGCGACCGGGAGTGAATGGCTGATTGCCAGGACGGCTGATAAGCCCGAACAACGTGACCGTTGACGGCGGTGGTCCGACCCACAGCGTGTAGTTGCCCTGCAACGGCGGGTTACCGCGTTCGGCAACGCGCACGATATCGGGATCAAGATTGATTTTTTGTCTGCCCGTCACCTTCAACGCCTGAATTTGCTGGCGTAAGGCGTTAATCGCGGCGGTATCGTCTGCGCTGGAATCTGCGGCCTGTTCAGCCAGCCGTGTCAGCAACGCCTGCTGCTGACGCAATGCTGCCGCCGTTGCCAGCTCTTCGCTAATCACCGCACCGGGCCACCAGCTGTTTGCCAGCCGTGGTTGGCCTACCAGATCGATTAGATGCTCCGCGCCCGTCAGCGTTTTGGCCTCACCACTACCATTGCTGAACACCTTGACGGTTCCTGCCGCAAAGACCGATGACGATCCCACACTCAAAAGCAACGCGACAATAGTTTGTTTAATCATTGTTTTGCCGCCTTGATGAGAGTGGTTTTCACCGGGAAATAATCCGCGCCAAGATACTGTTCCGACTGGCGAATTTGCCCTTCTCTGTCGATCCAATAGCGGTTATGCCAGCGCGCCTGGTCGGTGGAGACTTCTTCGTCCAGCACGCGAACCGGGGTTTCATCGCTGCCGACCTTGACGGTATCGGTGCCATCCCATCTGAAGACTGAGCGTGCGGTGGCGTAGCGTACCTGCTGGTACTCGGTCCAGCCCATCGTGCGCGTCCAGGTTGCACCATCAATGATTTGTGCGGGTTTAATCAGCGGGTCAGTGGCAAGGTTATTCACTTCAATCAGGTTGTCGCCGCCAAGCAAAGTCTTCACCAGACGACCATGTTGTGTGACGAGAGTGGCCTGATCCTGAGTGACCCATTTTTGTTGTCCGTCTTCAGCGAAGGCCAGCACCACAAATAACTGCGGCCCGCCATTAAGCTGCATGTACTGGCTGGCGTAGGGCATATTTTGAATATCATCGTCCGTCAGCTGTACGCCTGGCGTACCGAACAGACTGTCCCACAGTGAATTGCCCAGCTCTTTAGTCGTGGCTGAACACGCCTGTAATAACAGGCAGATAAGAATGAGTGCAGGTCGCTTCACGACTCTTCTCCAGAGGGGCAGAATAACCACACCGGAGTGTGGTTATGGTTAATCCCCGTCATACTGAATTATTTTGGGGATACATACGTTATTACTGGGTACTGGTGGTCGTGGTTGTAGTGGTCCCGGTATTAGAACCATCACCGCCACCGGTTGCCGCGAGCGCGACACCCACCGCCGAGCTTACGGTGCTGACGCTGGTCGCGGAGGAACTACCCGCCGAAACCGACGTTGCTGCCGATCCTGCCGCTTCGCCCACCTGTACAGGTGCAGCCCACGCAGAAGTCGCCGCAAGCGCAGATATGGCAAAAATGCCATACAGAACTTTTTTCATAACAATTTCCCTTCATTGAATGAATGGAGATTTACCCAAAAACATTTCGGGCGGGATCGAGTATACACAACTAAAGCATGCGAATTACGGCGCGGGTAATTAGTGAAGGAGTTTTAGGATAATTGGAATGAATATCAAATATAAGCTTTAAATTATATATAAATAAGATTAAAAATCATGAAGTTAAAATAAAATAAAAAGTAATTAATCTGCGTATTTTCCGAAATAAACCACGATTAAAAATCTATTTTAGGATTAACCTCACGGTATGTTTTTCGTTAAATCGCCGACAAGGGGATTGATCTGATAAAACAATGCCGACTTATAGTCGGCATTGTTATTAAGGTTATTTAATCAATCGTGCTATGTATTAATTGCCAAATACGATGTACATATCGGCATCGACCTGTAGGCCTGATAAGACGCGACCGCGTCGCATCAGGCACCGGTTGCCGGATGCGGCGTGAACGCCTTATCCGGCCTACATATCGACGATGATTAACCGCGCCACGCTTTATAGCGGTTAATCAGACCATTGGTTGAGCTATCGTGGCTGCTGATTTCTTTGTCATCTTTCAGCTCTGGCAGAATACGGTTCGCCAGCTGTTTACCCAGCTCAACGCCCCACTGGTCGAAGGTGAAGATGTTGAGGATCACGCCCTGAGTAAAGATTTTGTGCTCATACAGCGCAATCAACGCACCCAGGCTGAACGGAGTGATTTCGCGCAGCAGGATAGAGTTGGTCGGGCGGTTACCTTCGAACACTTTAAACGGCACCACGTAGTCAAGCGTTGCCGGATCTTTACCCTGATCGCGATATTCCTGCTCAACCACTTCGCGGGATTTACCAAACGCCAGCGCTTCGGTCTGAGCAAAGAAGTTAGACAGCAGTTTCTGGTGATGATCAGAGAGCGGGTTATGGGTGATAGCCGGAGCGATGAAATCGCACGGTACCATTTTGGTTCCCTGGTGGATCAGCTGGTAAAACGCGTGCTGACCGTTAGTACCAGGTTCACCCCAGATAATCGGGCCAGTCTGGTAATCCACCACGTTACCGTTACGGTCAACGTACTTACCGTTGGATTCCATATTACCCTGCTGGAAGTACGCCGCGAAACGGTGCATATACTGGTCATACGGCAGAATCGCTTCAGTTTCCGCGCCAAAGAAATTGTTGTACCAGATGCCAATCAGCGCCAGCAGTACAGGCAGGTTTTTCTCGGCAGGCGTAGTGGAGAAATGCTTGTCCATCGCGTGTGCGCCGGAAAGCAGTTCAACGAAGTTATCAAAGCCGATGGAGAGAACAATCGACAGGCCAATCGCTGACCACAAAGAGTAACGGCCGCCAACCCAGTCCCAGAACTCGAACATATTGGCGGTATCAATACCAAACTCGCCAACGGCTTTGGCATTGGTGGAGAGCGCCGCAAAGTGTTTCGCAACGTGTTTTTCATCACCAGCCGCTTTCAGGAACCAGTCACGCGCGCTATGGGCGTTGGTCATGGTTTCCTGAGTGGTGAAGGTTTTAGATGCTACCAGGAACAGCGTGGTTTCCGGGTTTACTTTTTTCAGCACTTCCGCGATGTGAGTCCCATCAACGTTAGAAACAAAGTGCATGTTCAGGTGGTTTTTGTAAGGGCGCAGCGCTTCAGTCACCATGTACGGACCAAGGTCAGAACCGCCGATCCCGATGTTCACTACGTCAGTGATGGCTTTGCCGGTATAGCCTTTCCACTCACCAGAAATAATCGCTTCCGAGAAGGTTTTCATCTTCTCCAGCACCGCGTTGACTTCCGGCATAACATCTTTGCCATCAACCAGAATCGGCGTATTGCTACGGTTACGCAGCGCCACGTGCAGTACGGCACGGTTTTCGGTGCGGTTGATCTTCTCGCCAGAGAACATCGACTTAATCGCGCCCGCCAGATCGCACTCTTTCGCCAGATCCTGTAATTTCGCCAGCGTTTCTTCGGTGATGCGGTTTTTGGAGTAATCCACCAGCATCTGATCGTCGAAGGTTGCGGAGAACTTAGAAAAACGATCGCCGTCTTTAGCAAAAAGATCGGCGATCGTAACGTCTTTCATTTCATCGAAGTGTTTCTGTAGTGCCTGCCAGGCCGCGGTCTGCGTTGGATTGATGTTTTTCATTAGCAATACTCTTCTGATATTGAGAATTGTGACTGTGGAAGATTGTAGCGCCAGTCACAGAAAAATGTGATGGTTTTAGTGCCGTTAGCTCAGCTAACCACTGAAGAGGATAAAAAGTATAGACGTTATAAGCACAATTTCTGACCACGCCCGCTGCATGAATAATCCGCATAATCCCGGCGTTGACACACTCCCCTACACCTTTTATTTATAAATACGGTCTGCGCCTGCACCGGTTTCTGTTTTGCCTTTGTGCCAAGGTCGCTTCTTTCATTCCCTGACACGAGGTTGTTATGCCCGATATTGTTGTCTCCAAATTTGGTGGTACTAGCGTGGCTGATTTCGACGCCATGAACCGCAGCGCCGACATTGTGCTTTCTGATGTGAATGTGCGTTTAGTTGTGCTTTCTGCTTCTGCGGGCATTACCAATCTGTTGGTTGCACTGGCTGAAGGTCTGGAACCGGTTGAGCGTTTCGAAAAACTCGATGCCATTCGCAATATTCAGTTCGCCATTCTGGAGCGCCTGCGTTACCCGAACGTCATCCGTGAAGAGATTGAACGTTTGCTGGAGAACATTACCGTTCTGGCCGAAGCTGCTGCACTGGCAACCTCTCCAGCGCTAACTGATGAACTGGTCAGCCACGGCGAACTGATGTCTACCCTACTGTTTGTGGAGATTCTGCGTGAACGCAATGTTCAGGCCCAGTGGTTCGATGTGCGTAAAGTGATGCGCACAAACGATCGCTTTGGCCGCGCGGAGCCAGATATTGCTGCGCTGGCGGAACTGTCTGCGCTGCAACTAACCCCACGTCTCAGCGAAGGTTTAGTCATCACCCAGGGCTTTATTGGCAGTGAAAGTAAAGGGCGAACCACAACGCTTGGTCGCGGCGGTAGTGACTACACGGCGGCACTATTGGCAGAAGCGTTAAACGCTGCTCGCGTCGATATCTGGACAGATGTGCCGGGGATTTATACTACCGACCCGCGCGTCGTGCCTGATGCCAAACGAATTGATGAAATCGCCTTTGAAGAAGCAGCTGAAATGGCAACCTTTGGTGCCAAAGTACTTCATCCGGCAACCTTACTGCCTGCAGTGCGCAGCGATATCCCGGTGTTTGTCGGTTCAAGCAAAGATCCGCGTGCTGGCGGTACTTTGGTGTGTAATAAAACCGAAAATCCGCCGTTGTTTCGTGCGCTGGCTCTGCGTCGCAAACAAACGCTATTAACCCTGCATAGCCTGAATATGCTGCATTCTCGCGGCTTCCTCGCGGAGGTTTTCGGCATTCTCGCACGGCATAATATTTCAGTGGATTTAATTACTACGTCAGAAGTGAGCGTGGCGTTAACCCTCGACACTACCGGTTCAACGTCAACTGGCGATACGTTGCTGACACAATCGCTGCTGATGGAGCTTTCAGCCCTGTGCCGGGTAGAAGTGGAAGAAGGCCTGGCGCTGGTGGCTCTGATTGGTAACGACCTGTCAAAAGCCTGTGGTGTTGGCAAAGAGGTGTTTGGCGTACTTGAACCGTTCAACATACGCATGATTTGCTACGGCGCTTCCAGTCATAACCTGTGCTTCCTGGTGCCTGGCGAAGATGCGGAACAGGTGGTGCAGAAACTGCATAGTAATTTGTTTGAGTAAAAACAGTGCGGCCCGGATGATACTTGCCGGGCCGAATTTATTCTCCCATCACTGTCGCCATCAACAACCTATCCAGCTCCCTGGTATCACCATCCCTACTATCCGGTAACACAGGCGGAATTTCCCCACGCGCCAGTTCCGCATGGATAAACGCATGTAGCAATGGACGGCGTGGGCCATATTCCGCTTCACCCGCACGCTGTTTACGTTCCAGCAACTCATCTATTTCTGCGCGTAAGGCCGCATCCAACTCACTTCCCGCCAGCAATTCGGAAAAACGCATTGGCGGTACGCCTTTTCCCGCTTCAACCCAGCGCACGGCCAGCAGCGGACGCAGCACGTAAAAGTATTTTTTCAGTCGAACTTCATCGCCCTGCAAATAGCCGCGGAAGTTTTTCTGCGCCATCGAATAGTAATGCCAACGCGCACGCAGCGGAGAAAACCACGTTGGGACCATTGCCTTAAGCGCCGTTATCGTCTCTTCATCTTGCTGATAGACCACCGGTGAATCCAGCCATTCAATTAGCGTGGGATTCGCACCTTTCAGCAATCCCAGCGCTTTGCGCCATTCCCAACCGGAAACATCTAACTCGTCGTCGATGGGCAGTTCGATAACATCGCGTGGTGACTCTACCCGCAGATACCATTCCAGCGGATGGACATACAAAAACCGCACATCGTAATCGCTGTCGGGCGAAGCAAATCCCCAGCCGCGACTCCCCGATTCGCAGGCGTACAGCACTTTCACGCCATAGCGACGTTCAATTTCCTTTAACTGCTGCGATACCCGTTCACGCATCGCAGCACTGACTCCATTTAATGGCATTTGACTCATCCTTTGATATTAACTACCCCGAACAAGACCACTGAAAACAGAGATGTTATCAATGAGATAGCGTTATTGCGAGAAACAGGCCAGAAGTAAAATTACAACTTTAACGTATTGAATAACAAAGAATTAATTAAATTTTATAAGTTAGCGGTCATTTATTTTCGTTAAATTTTTATCTGTATTTATCGCCAATTATCTAAGCAGATAAAAATAAAGAGAAGGCAAATGAATCTTATCAGTTCTGCTTGCAAATAAATTCCCGTACACTGAACTATCCGATTAACAGAGGGCACCATCATGGCACTCCCCCGTATTACTCAAAAAGAGATGACTGAGCGTGAACAGCGCGAACTGAAGACGCTGCTGGATCGCGCGCGTATTGCACATGGTCGCGTGCTGACCAACGCCGAAACCAACAGCATTAAGAAAGAGTACATCGATAAATTAATGGTTGAGCGTGAGGCTGAAGCGAAAAAAGCCCGCCAGTTGAAGAAAAAGCAGGCTTATAAACCGGATCCTGAAGCGTCATTCAGTTGGTCGGCAAATACGTCGACGCGCGGCAAACGCTGATTAACGACCTTTTTTCTTCCGCCCCGGCGAGGCGAAACGCTTGCCGTTTGATGCCGGGCGGCTACCTTTCTCCGCCGTTTTTTCTACCTTCACCACCGGGCGTTTGATGCCTGCCGTTTTCGGTTTGGCCTTCGCTTTGGGCTTCGCCTCGGAAGAGGAATTTTCAATGAGCTTAAAGAGATCGATAAGCTCGTCGTCGGTTAAATCGCGCCATTCTCCCAGCGGAATGCCGCTTAAGCTGACGTTCATAATGCGCGTACGTTCCAGCTTTTTCACTTCGTAGCCAAAGTGCTCGCACATGCGACGGATCTGACGGTTCAGCCCCTGCACTAACGTAATGCGAAAGACAAACGGCGCTTCTTTTTTAACTTTGCACTTTTTGGTCACTGTCCCGAGGATTGGCACCCCCGCACTCATGCCGCGAATAAACTCCTCGGTAATCGGTTTATCGACCGTCACCAGATATTCTTTCTCATGATCGTTACCCGCGCGGAGGATCTTATTCACCAGATCGCCGTGGTTGGTGAGGAAAATCAGCCCCTGGGAATCTTTATCCAGGCGACCAATCGGGAACACGCGTTTGCTGTGGTTAACGAAATCGACAATGTTATCGCGCTCGCCATCTTCGGTGGTGCTGACAATGCCTACGGGCTTGTTCAGGGCGATAAGTACCAAATCTTCGGCTTCCCGAGGCTCAATCAACTGACCGTTTACTTTCACAACGTCGCCGGGTTTCACCTGATCGCCAATGGTGGCACGCTTGCCATTAAGGAACACATTGCCTTGCTCGATATAGCGATCCGCTTCGCGGCGTGAGCAAATTCCGCTTTCGCTGATGTATTTATTTAAACGGACTGATGAGTCGGGCAGCATAAATTCTCCTGTAAAACGCGGAATATACCGTACCTCTTAGCGGGGAAAAACAGGGTTATGCGGCAACGTCGAAATTAAATGTGATCTGCCGCGCCTTTTATCACAAAAGTGTCACCAGAAGCCTGATGCAAATTTGCCTGGCGAAAACCAGGATAATCAACCGATTACGAATCTCTGCACACCTGTGCTGATGACTGCTACGCAGAGAAACAAATGTGCAAGATAAAGCGCCATTTCAGCCCAAACAAAGAGTGAAAAATCGCTTTTAAAGGTCACCATGATGGAGTTATATCAGATCAAGCGGTTAAAAAGCATATTTGCACAAATGTGCAAAATCAGGAGGCGGCGATGGAAAACAGTGACGATATCCGTTTGATTGTGAAGATTGCCCAACTCTATTACGAACAGGACATGACGCAGGCGCAAATCGCCCGCGAACTGGGTATTTATCGGACCACCATCAGCCGCTTACTTAAACGGGGCCGCGAACAGGGAATTGTCACCATCGCCATCAACTATGACTACAACGAAAACCTCTGGCTGGAGCAGCAACTGAAGCAAAAGTTTGGTCTGAAAGAAGCTGTGGTGGTATCAGGGCGCGATGAAGAGGAAGACGCTCAGTTGGCGGTAATGGGGTTACACGGCGCGCAATTGTTAGATCGTTTGCTGGAACCTGGTGATATTGTTGGTTTTTCCTGGGGCCGCGCGGTGAGCGCACTGGTTGAAAACTTGCCGCAGGCGGGGCAATCGCGGCAGTTAATTTGCGTGCCGATTATTGGCGGCCCGTCCGGTAAACTCGAAAGCCGCTATCACGTAAACACATTAACCTACAGCGCGGCGGCAAAGCTGAAAGGGGAATCGCAGCTCGCGGATTTTCCAGCTCTGCTGGATAACCCCTTAATTCGTAATGGGATCATGCAGTCTCAGCACTTTAAAACCATCTCAGCTTACTGGGATAATCTGGATGTCGCCCTGGTGGGGATTGGTTCACCGGCCATTCGCGATGGCGCCAACTGGCATGCATTTTATGGCGGCGAAGAGAGTGACGACCTGAATGCCCGTCAGGTTGCTGGCGATATTTGCTCGCGCTTTTTTGATATTCACGGCGCAATGGTCGAAACGAATATGAGCGAGAAAACACTCTCTATCGAAATGAATAAACTAAAGCAGGCACGTTATTCCATTGGTATTGCTATAGGTGAAGAGAAATATAGCGGAATTATTGGCGCACTGCGTGGGCAATATATTAATTGTCTGGTAACGAATAGCAACACAGCTGAACTATTACTGAAATAAAAATCTGCCCGACTTTTACCGTAATGAAAAATTACGGCGGGCCTCTATTACCTAAAACCAGGAGTCTGTTATGCCAAATTGGTTAAATTTGCAGGATAAAATTATTATTGTCACCGGTGGCGCATCCGGCATTGGTCTGGCGATTGTGGATGAATTATTAGCACAAGGCGCGAATGTTCAGATGGTCGATATTCACGGTGGCGATGGTCAATATGAAAGTCATAAAGGTTATCAGTTCTGGCCGACCGATATTTCCAGCGCCAAAGAGGTAAATCATACGGTAGCGGAAATTATTCAGCGTTTTGGTCGCATCGACGGTCTGGTCAATAACGCCGGGGTCAACTTCCCGCGTCTGCTGGTCGATGAGAAAGCGCCTGCCGGGCAGTATGAACTCAACGAAGCTGCATTCGAAAAAATGGTCAATATCAACCAGAAAGGCGTTTTTCTGATGTCGCAGGCGGTGGCGCGGCAGATGGTAAAACAACACGATGGCGTGATTGTGAATGTTTCCTCGGAAAGCGGTCTGGAAGGCTCAGAAGGCCAAAGCTGTTACGCCGCCACCAAAGCCGCGCTCAATAGCTTCACGCGCTCCTGGTCGAAAGAGTTGGGTAAACACGGTATCCGTGTGGTCGGTATCGCGCCGGGGATTCTGGAAAAAACCGGGCTGCGCACGCCGGAATATGAAGAGGCGCTGGCGTGGACGCGCAATATCACCGTCGAACAGCTGCGTGAAGGCTATACCAAAAACGCCATTCCTATTGGGCGCGCCGGAAAATTAGCAGAAGTCGCTGATTTTGTTAGTTATCTGCTGTCTGAACGCGCCAGCTATATCACCGGAGTAACCACTAACATTGCGGGCGGCAAAACGCGCGGCTAAGGAGGCTTTATGGTCAATGCCATTTTTTGCGCCCACGGCAAATTAGCCTGCGCCATGCTGGAATCGGTTCAGATGGTGTACGGCGACGCCAGGGTCGAGGCAGTTGAATTTGTGCCCGGCGAGAACGCCGGAGACATTGTGGCAAAGCTGGAGAAGTTAGTGAGCATTCACAATCATGACGAGTGGCTAATCGCCGTGGATTTACAGTGCGGTAGCCCGTGGAATGCAGCAGCGACGCTTGCGATGCGCAATCAGCACCTGCGGGTGATAAGCGGCCTTTCCCTGCCACTGGCGCTCGAACTGGTCGATAACCAGGACAGCATGAACGTTGATGAACTGTGTGAACACCTGACGCAAATCGCAAAGCAAACCTGCGTTGTCTGGAAACAACTGGCAACGGCAGAGGAGGATTTCTGATGAACATTACGCTCGCCCGCATTGATGACCGCCTAATCCACGGCCAGGTCACTACCGTCTGGTCGAAAGTGGCTAACGCCCAGCGCATTATTATCTGCAATGACGAGGTGTATAACGATGAAGTTCGCCGGACATTATTGCGTCAGGCCGCCCCGCCGGGAATGAAAGTTAACGTGGTCAATATTGAAAAAGCCGTCGCGGTGTATCACAACCCGCAATATCAGGACGAAACCGTATTTTATCTTTTTACCCGACCTCAGGATGCCTTAGCGATGGTTCGCCAGGGAGTAAAAATCGGCACCCTGAATATTGGCGGCATGGCCTGGCGACCCGGTAAAAAACAGTTAACCAAAGCAGTTTCATTAGATGACGATGATATTAACGCATTTCATGAGTTAAATAATCTTGGCGTCACGCTGGATTTACGCGTTGTAGCGTCAGATCCTTCAATCAATATTATCGACAAAATAAAAGAACAGTTAGTCGCAAATTAAATAATAGCGCCTGTGTACATATGCTTTAACAGGCAGGGATGACGACACTTAAAAGGTGACAAATCATGGAAATAAGTACCCTACAAATCATTGCCATATTTCTTTTTTCCTGTATTGCCGGAATGGGCAGCGTGCTGGATGAATTTCAGACTCATCGCCCGTTAATTGCCTGTACGGTGATTGGTTTAATTCTCGGTGATTTAAAAACCGGAATTATGCTCGGTGGTACGCTGGAATTGATAGCTCTCGGCTGGATGAACGTCGGCGCGGCGCAATCTCCGGATTCTGCACTCGCCAGCATAATCTCCGCCATTCTGGTTATCGTTGGTCAGCAAAGCATCGCCACCGGTATCGCCATCGCGTTGCCTGTGGCTGCGGCAGGCCAGGTGCTGACGGTGTTTGCCCGCACCATCACCGTTGTGTTCCAGCACGCGGCGGATAAAGCAGCGGAAGAGGCGCGGTTTCGCACTCTCGATATTCTGCATGTCTCCGCGCTTGGCGTGCAGGCACTGCGCGTTGCGATTCCGGCACTGATTGTCTCGCTGTTCGTCAGCGCCGATATGGTGAGCAATATGCTGAGCGCCATTCCCGAATTTGTGACCCGTGGACTGCAGATTGCTGGCGGTTTTATCGTGGTGGTCGGTTACGCCATGGTGCTTCGCATGATGGGCGTGAAATATTTGATGCCTTTCTTTTTCCTCGGTTTCCTCGCAGGTGGCTACCTCGATCTCAGTCTGCTGGCTTTCGGTGGCGTCGGCGTAATCATGGCCCTGCTCTACATCCAGTTAAATCCACAGTGGCGTAAAGCTGAACCACATCCCCAGACCACCACTATCACCGCCCTTGACCAACTTGATGATTAACGGAGCCATCATGGAACAGAGAAAAATTACACGCAGCGATCTGGTGAGCATGTTTCTGCGCTCCAACCTGCAACAGGCGTCCTTCAACTTTGAACGCATTCATGGGCTGGGCTTTTGTTACGACATGATCCCCGCCATCAAGCGACTCTACCCATTAAAAGAGGATCAGGTTGCGGCGCTCAGGCGACACCTGGTGTTTTTCAATACCACGCCAGCCGTATGTGGTCCGGTCATCGGCGTGACCGCCGCCATGGAAGAAGCTCGGGCCAACGGTGCAGAAATTGATGACGGCACCATTAACGGCATCAAAGTTGGCCTGATGGGACCATTGGCAGGGGTTGGCGATCCACTGGTCTGGGGAACGCTGCGCCCGATTACCGCCGCGCTCGGCGCATCTCTGGCACTTTCGGGCAACATTCTCGGCCCGCTGCTGTTCTTCTTTATTTTCAACGCGGTGCGTCTGGCGATGAAGTGGTATGGCCTACAACTCGGCTTTCGTAAAGGGGTGAATATCGTCAGCGATATGGGCGGGAATGTGCTGCAAAAACTCACCGAAGGCGCGTCGATTCTCGGACTGTTTGTGATGGGCGTGCTGGTCACCAAATGGACGTCGATCAACGTGCCGTTGGTGGTTTCACAAACGCCTGCCGCCGATGGCGCCACCGTCACCATGACCGTGCAGAACATTCTCGACCAACTTTGCCCTGGTTTGCTGGCGCTCGGTCTGACGCTGCTGATGGTGCGTCTGCTCAACAAAAAAATTAACCCGGTATGGCTGATTTTCGCCCTGTTTGGTTTAGGGATTATCGGCAATGCGCTGGGCTTCCTGTCCTGATTCTTCGCCCCGGCGCAACCGTCGGGGCCATCGTTCAACACGAGGTGGTTTATGAAAACAACAGCTCTGCGTCTTTATGGTAAACGTGATTTACGCCTGGAAACCTTTGACCTTCCTGAAATGCAGGAGGATGAAATCCTCGCGACGGTGGTCACCGACAGCCTGTGCCTCTCTTCCTGGAAAGAGGCCAATCTGGGTGAAAACCATAAAAAAGTACCCGACGATGTGGCGACCAATCCCATCATCATCGGCCATGAATTTTGCGGCGATATTCTGGCCGTGGGTAAAAAGTGGCAGCACAAATTTCAGCCGGGCCAGCGCTATGTGATTCAGGCCAACCTGCAACTGCCGGATCGCCCGGACTGCCCCGGTTACTCTTTCCCGTGGGTGGGCGGTGAAGCCACACATGTGGTTATCCCAAATGAGGTTATGGCACAGGATTGCCTGCTGGCATACGACGGCGAAACCTACTTTGAAGGTTCGCTGGTTGAACCGCTTTCCTGCGTGATTGGCGCGTTCAACGCCAACTATCATCTTCAGGAAGGTAGTTATAACCACACGATGGGGATTCGCCCGCAAGGGCGCACACTGATCCTCGGCGGCACCGGACCAATGGGACTGTTAGCGATTGATTATGCGCTGCATGGGCCCGTTAACCCGTCGCTGCTCGTTATTACCGATACCGACAATAACAAATTGAGTTATGCGCGGCAGCACTATCCATCAGAACCGCAAACACTGATTCATTATCTCAATGCCGCCGATGCAGCATTTGATACGCTAATGGCGCTGAGTGGCGGTCACGGCTTCGATGATATTTTCGTCTTTGTGCCTAATGAAGGACTGGTGACTCTCGCCTCTTCCTTGCTGGCGACAGATGGTTGCCTGAATTTCTTCGCCGGACCGCAGGATAAACATTTCAGCGCGCCAATTAATTTCTACGATGTGCATTATGCCTTTACTCATTACGTTGGCACGTCGGGCGGCAATACCGATGACATGCGTGCGGCGGTCAAACTGATCGAAGAGAAAAAAGTGCAGGCCGCAAAAGTGGTAACACATATTCTTGGGCTGAATGCTGCGGGCGAAACCACGCTTGAATTGCCTGCCGTCGGCGGCGGCAAAAAACTGGTGTATACCGGGAAAGACCTGCCGCTGACGTCACTCACGCAGATTCAGGATCAAGCACTGGCGGCGATTCTGGCGCGTCATCAGGGGATCTGGTCCGGTGAGGCGGAGCAATATCTGCTCACTCATGCAGAGGCAATTAGCCATGATTAATCGCGATACTCAACTGTGCATGTCGCTGGCCGGTCGCCCCGGCAACTTCGGCACGCGTTTTCACAATTATCTGTATGAAAAGCTGGGGCTGAATTTCATCTACAAAGCGTTCACCACCCAGGATATTGAGGCGGCGGCGAAAGGCGTTCGCGCATTAGGTATTCGTGGCTGTGCCGTGTCGATGCCGTTTAAAGAAAGCTGTATGCCCTTTCTCGATGCGATCGATCCGTCAGCGAAAGTCATTGATTCTGTGAATACCATCGTGAATGACGACGGCAGGCTGACCGGGTTTAACACCGACTACATCGCGGTGAAAAACCTGATTATTCACCACCAGCTCAATAGCGCCGCACGCGTGATGATTCGCGGCAGTGGCGGCATGGGCAAAGCGGTCATTGCCGCCTTTCGCGACGCGGGGTTTACCGATGTCATCATCGCCGCCCGCAACCACGAGAGCGGCCCGGCGCTGGCGAAGCAGTATGGCTTCCAGTGGCAACCGCAGCCAGAAGGAATCGACTGCGACATTCTGGTTAACGTTACCCCTGTCGGCATGAGCGGTGGTAAAGAGAGCCATGAGCTGGCCTTCAGCGAAGCGATGATCTCTACGGCAAGCGTCGTTTTTGACGTCGTGGCATTACCGCCGGAAACGCCGCTCATTTGCCTGGCGCAACGGCTTGATAAGCAGACGATCAGCGGCGCAGAGGTGATTGCTTTACAGGCCGTCGAGCAGTTCGCGATGTATACCGGTGTGCGACCTGATGCGCGGCTGATTACTGAAGCGGCACAATTTGCACGAGAAGGATAAGAAACATCAGCGCCTTAAGGGGCGCTCAGATTGGTGGCAAAGTGCACGTTGTTCATGCCGGATGCGGCGCGAACGCCTTATTCGGCCTACAAAATCGCGAAAATTCAAGACATTGCAATTAGCTTGTAGGCCTGATAAGCGTAGCGCATCAGGCAATGCTGTGTTTGTCATCAGGCTCAGCGCCTTGTTTGCTAACCGTCTTCAGAACGCCTGGTACAATGTGTGACATCGTGAGCCACGTCAGTAAGTGGTTAAATTTGCAGTGGTAGCATTCCTTCCGTGTTTTCTTACTAACCGGAGAAGTAATGGAACTGCTTTTATTGAGTAACTCGACGCTGCCGGGTAAAGCCTGGCTGGAACATGCGCTGCCGTTGATTGCTGAACAGTTGCAAGGTCGCCGTTCAGCGGTGTTTATTCCTTTCGCTGGCGTAACGCAAACCTGGGATGATTATACGGCCAAAACGGCTGCGGTCCTTGCCCCACTTGGCGTTTCTGTCACCGGTATTCATAGCGTGGCCGATCCTGTTGCCGCGATTGAAAATGCGGAAATTGTGATTGTCGGCGGCGGTAATACTTTCCAGTTGCTGAAAGAATGCCGCGTACGCGGGCTTTTGGCACCCATTGCCGACGTAGTAAAACGTGGCGCGCTGTATATCGGCTGGAGTGCAGGCGCTAACCTTGCTTGCCCAACCATTCGTACCACCAACGATATGCCGATTGTCGATCCGCAAGGTTTCGATGCGCTGAATCTGTTCCCGCTGCAAATCAACCCGCACTTCACCAACGCGCTGCCGGAAGGCCATAAAGGGGAAACGCGCGAGCAGCGTATTCGCGAACTGCTGGTCGTCGCGCCAGAACTGACCATTATTGGCCTGCCGGAAGGTAACTGGATCAGAGTAAGTAAAGATCACGCTACACTGGGCGGCCCGAACACCACTTATGTGTTTAAGGCTGGTGAAGAAGCGGTTCCGCTGGAAGCGGGTCACCGTTTTTAAGTGAATTGCCGGATGCATGATCCGGCATTTTGTACATAGTGCCTGATGCGACGCTTTACGCGTCTTATCAGGCCTACAGGGTCACGGTATTAATACTCGTCCCGTCCCTCATCTTCATCAGGCTGTTCCAGCACACTGTAAGCCACCGAACAAAACAGCGAGTTCAGGCGCTGCATATCTCCCAGTAAGCCTAAATGCAGCGAACTGGTTTCAATGCTTTGCACGTTTTGCTGATGCAGGCGATCGACGTGAGCGTGGGAATAACGGCGATTAAGAATGCGAAAGCGATGCTTACTACGGCGCAAACGACGAGCGCTGGTGACATCGCCAGAGAAGAACACCGACATTGCCAGCTTTAAATTACTGAGCAATTGCTCATAGAGCGCATCCAGTTCCTTCAACCCATCAAGCGAAAATGCCCGCCGTGCTGCCAGTGATTTGTCAGCAATTTCGCTGCCCATGCGCTCGACGATATCGGAAGCCTGCTCCAGGTTGAGAGCCATTTCGATAATCTCTGCCCAGCGGCGCGACTCTTCTTCCGCCAGCTCTTCTTTTGGCATCCTCGCCAAATAAAGTTTAATCGCGGTGTAGAGGACGTTGATATCATCCGCCAGCTTGCGCAACTCCTTCTCTTCACGCGGTTCACCGTGCATCACTTTATTCAGCCCTTCCATCATCTGTTCCATCGCGTCACCGATGCGCAGTGTTTCACGGGCGGCATTCGCCAGAGCAAGAGTCGGAGTATCCAGCGCACTAACGTCCAGATGTTTTGGTTTCAGATGGGCATCCAACTCAGGTTCATCACGAATAATCGTTTTGCAAAATCGCGCCATTGGATCGACAAACGGCAGCATGACCAGGCAACGAACGAGGTTGTAGAAGACGTGGAAATAGATAACCAGTTCCGCTTTTGGCAAAGGCAGTTTATCCATTGATTCAGCCAGAACATGGACAAATGGCAGGATAATCAAGCTCCCCACCAGCTTAAACAACAAACTACCCATCGCAACACGGCGAGCGGCGGCATTGGCGGCACTATTGTTGAGCATCGCCAGCAGGCCGGAACCGAGGTTGGCTCCGATTACCAGACAGAGCGCCACCGGGAAGGAGATAATACCTGCGGCGGTCAAAGTCGCGGTCAGCAATACAGCAGCAAGGCTGGAGTAGCTGATAACGGCGAACATCGCGCCAATCAGCGCATCCAGCAGAATATCGCCAGTCAACGAAGCAAAGATCACCTGAACGCCGTTTGCCTGGGTGATCGGCGTTACGGCCTGCACAATCAATTCCAGCGCCAGTAAAATCAGCCCAAGACCAATACCGACGCGGCCCAGTTGCCCGGCGCGTGACTGTTTGCGTCCGAGGAAAAAAATCACGCCGATAAAAATGAGCAGCGGTGACAACCAGGATAAATCGAAGGTGAGGACCCGCGCCATTAGCGCCGTCCCGACATCAGCCCCCAGCACAATCACCAGCGCGGGCGCGAGAGCAACCAGATCCTGGGCAACAAACGAAGTCACCAGCATGGTGGTGGCATTACTGCTCTGTACCAGTGCGGTAACGCCGATCCCCGCGCAAAAGGCGAGCGGCTTCTTTTCGACGCTTCGGCTAAGAACTGTACGCAGTCGTGCACCGAAGACGCGCATTACGCCCGTTCGGACAATATGCGTCCCCCAGACCAACAGGGCGACGGCAGAAAGCAGGTGAAGCAAGGTTAGCACGGAATCAGGTTCTCCTTTTTGTTATGCATTTTCCTGTTAAGATTTTTCTAATCACGTTGTTTTTATCCAGGCATTTCTCTTGTATGTACTTTCAGTATAAGAGATTTATACAAGAAAGTATTTAAAAAGGCATTTATATAAAAATTCACCTGTATCTGTTGCTATTTCTATCACACTTTTCCCTGTCGTTTACACCAGATAATCGTTGTCACTTTTGTGACCTCTGAGAAGATAAACAACGAAATATTTAAGACCAGATTCTGTGAGTGAAAATAATTAAGTAACAACGGTATTACGGAGATTGAACAGCTTACGGTAGCAAAACGCATAAATTCCTGAACTGCCAAAAAAGAGAAACTAAACAATTTTTTGTTTTAAAAAAAGATTGCGCAGAAAAGAATAAAGAGAACAATAATACTATTTGTAGCGTAACAGTGGCGACTGCATAAGCGTAAAAACCGCCTTCAACACCGATAGCTTTAAGTAAGGAAATTGAATGAACGATATCGGAATAAAAAGGGATACGACCATTACCAACCGAGTAGAACAGATAGGTGGCTATCGCGATAACATCCATGACACCCCAAAAGAGAAGAATGTATTTTTTATATTGACGTTGCATAAAGTAAATCCTTTTCACGAAAACAAATATTACCAGGAATTATTATAATTGCGGGCGTTTTTTGGATTAACACTCCACCCGTATTTTTTAAACCTCTGTCAGCCATACCTTCACTAAATAAGACATCGATACGCCCTTTACTTTTATCGTGATACAGAATACTGCATGAGATACACCTTATACCCTCTTTGGATTTACGAAAATCTAACCAATAACGACCATCATAAAATACCCACTCCACACCTGTTTTTATATTAATTATCCAATCATTATAACCTGTTGGTTTTTTTCCTAATAGTTCAGTAACTTCGGACTCTGAACATCCTTCGAAAGCAAAAAAATCTATTTCATCAATTTTTATCATGTTCAATAATCCATTATTTATGACATTAAAAACCGGGGCAAATACCCCGGTGTTATCACTTACTCGGCATCATACCCCAGATTCGGTGCCAGCCAGCGCTCAACTTCGGTAACGCTCATACCTTTACGACGGGCATAGTCTTCGACCTGATCGCGCTGAATCTGCGCCACGGCATAGTACTTGCTGTCCGGATGGCTGAAGTACCAACCCGAAACCGATGCACCGGGCCACATCGCGAAAGATTCCGTGAGTTTCATGCCAGTGTGTTTTTCCACTTCCAGCAGCTCCCAGATGGTGGCTTTTTCCGTATGTTCCGGGCAGGCCGGATAGCCCGGTGCCGGACGGATGCCCTGGTAGTTTTCGCGGATCAGCTCTTCGTTACTGAGGTTCTCGTTCGGCGCATAGCCCCAGTAGACTTTACGCACACGTTCATGGAGATACTCCGCAAAGGCTTCGGCTAAACGGTCAGCAAGCGCTTTCACCATGATTTTGTTGTAATCATCGTGCTGCACTTCGAACGCATCAGCCAGCGCGTCTTCTTCCAACCCACCAGTCACGGCAAATGCGCCGATGTAATCTGCTTTACCAGAAAGCTTCGGCGCAACGAAGTCAGCGAGACAGTAGTTAGCGAAGCCCGTTTTTTCGGTCTGTTGACGCAGATGGTGGCTGACGTTGATCACATGTGTACGCGTTTCGTCACGGTAGATTTCAATGTCATCGCCCACACGGTTTGCCGGGAACAGGCCCACCACGCCACGCGGATTCAGCGTTTTCTCGGCGCTTAATTTATCCAGCATGTCGTTGGCGTCTTTAAACAGCCGCTGCGCCTCTTCGCCTACCACTTCATCTTCCAGAATGCGCGGATACTTCCCGGCCAGCGACCAGGTCATAAAGAACGGCGTCCAGTCGATGTAATTACGCAGCGTTTCGATGCTGGCTTCAACTTCCTGCACACCGAGACGGTGCGCCACCGGCGGCGTGTAAGTCTGCCAGTCAAAAGCGAAATCGTTATCGCGCGCCGCTTCCAGCGTGACCGGTGGTGTGCGCGGTTTCTTGCGCCCGTGTTGAATACGCACGGTTTCGTACTCCTTGCGGGTACGAGCAACGAAATCATCACGCTGAGTGTCAGAAAGCAGCGCCGCCACCACACCAACGGTGCGCGAGGCGTTCTGAACATACACCGTCGGGCCGCTGTAGTTTTGCTCGATTTTCACCGCCGTGTGCGCTTTTGAGGTGGTCGCACCACCAATCAATAGCGGAATGGTGAAGCCCTGACGCTCCATCTCTTTCGCCACGTTGACCATTTCGTCAAGCGACGGCGTGATCAATCCTGAAAGGCCAATCAGATCGGCATTCACTTCTTTGGCGGTGCGGAGGATTTTTTCCGCAGGCACCATCACGCCGAGATCGACGATTTCGTAGTTGTTACATTGCAGCACCACGCCAACGATATTTTTACCGATATCGTGGACGTCGCCCTTCACGGTGGCGATCACCATCTTGCCGTTGGTTTTGCCCTGCTCTTTGCTGGCTTCGATAAACGGTTCGAGATACGCCACCGCCTGTTTCATGACGCGCGCCGATTTAACCACCTGTGGCAGGAACATTTTCCCTTCGCCAAACAGATCGCCGACCACGTTCATGCCGTCCATCAACGGGCCTTCAATCACCTGAATGGGGCGCTCCGCCTGCTGGCGGGCTTCTTCGGTGTCCTGTTCAATAAATTCGGTAATACCTTTGACCAGCGAGTATTCCAGACGTTTATTCACTTCCCACGAGCGCCACTCTGCCTGCTGGGCATTAGCGGTATCGTCGGTTTTGCTGCCGCGATATTTCTCGGCAAGTTCCAGTAAACGCTCGGTGCCATCGTCGCGACGATTGAGGATCACATCTTCCACCGCGTCGCGCAGTTCGGCGGGCAGGTCGTCGTAAATCGCCAGTTGCCCGGCGTTGACGATCCCCATATCCATACCGTTGCGGATAGCGTAGTAGAGGAACACAGCGTGAATGGCTTCGCGCACCGGATCGTTACCACGAAACGAGAACGAGACGTTAGATACGCCGCCGGAAATCAGCGCGTGCGGCAGTTCGCGTTTGATGTCTTCACACGCGCCGATAAAGTCCTGCGCGTAGTTGTTGTGCTCTTCAATGCCAGTTGCGACCGCGAAAATGTTCGGGTCAAAGATGATATCTTCCGGCGGGAAGCCGACTTCCTCGGTGAGGATTTTGTACGCCCGACGGCAAATCTCGATTTTCCGTGCGCGGGTATCGGCCTGACCCTGTTCGTCAAAGGCCATTACCACCACCGCTGCACCGTAACGACGCAACAGTTTCGCATGATGGATAAAGGCGTCGACGCCCTCTTTCATTGAGATAGAGTTAACAATGCCTTTGCCCTGAATACACTTCAGCCCCTTTTCGATGACCTCCCATTTTGAGGAGTCGATCATAATCGGCACGCGGGCGATATCCGGTTCACCGGCAATCAGGCTGAGGAAACGCACCATCGCCGCTTCGGCATCGAGCATCCCCTCATCCATGTTGATATCGATAATCTGCGCGCCGTTTTCCACCTGTTGACGCGCGACATCCAGCGCCTCGCTGTATTTCTCTTCTTTGATCAGGCGCTTGAACTTAGCGGAACCGGTGACGTTGGTGCGTTCACCCACGTTCACAAACAGGCTATCTTCGCCAATGTTCAGCGGCTCCAGGCCGGACAAACGGCAGGCTACGGGAATTTCCGGCAGTTTGCGCGGCGCTAATCCTTCTACTGCACGACTCATCGCTGCAATATGTTGTGGCGTGGTGCCACAGCAACCGCCGACGATATTGAGGAATCCCGCTTCCGCCCATTCGCGGATGTGCTTCGCCATCGTGTCGGCGTCGAGATCGTATTCACCAAAGGCGTTGGGCAGCCCAGCGTTCGGGTGAGCGGTGACGTAGCATTCCGCAATCCGTGATAGTTCCTGCACGTACTGGCGCAGTTCGTCTGGCCCCAGCGCACAGTTCAGGCCAAAAGTCAGCGCTTCGGCGTGGCGCAATGAGTTGTAAAATGCTTCGGTGGTCTGCCCGGAGAGGGTGCGCCCGGAGGCGTCAGTGATGGTGCCGGAGATCATAATCGGCAGTTCAACGCCCAGCGCTTCGAACTCCGTTTTCACCGCAAAAATCGCCGCTTTGGCGTTGAGGGTGTCGAAAACGGTTTCAATCAGAATCAGATCCGCACCACCTTCGACTAATGCTTTGGTGGATTCGCGATAGGCCGCCACCAGCTGGTCAAAAGTGATGTTGCGGAATGCTGGATCGTTTACGTCCGGAGATATAGACGCCGTGCGGTTGGTTGGGCCGAGAACACCAGCAACGTAGCGCGGTTTCTCCGGCGTGCGCGCGGTCCACTCATCAGCACAGGCACGCGCCAGTTTCGCTGCCGCAAAGTTAATTTCTGCCGACAGGGATTCCATCTGGTAATCCGCCATCGCAATAGTCGTGGAGTTGAAGGTGTTGGTTTCGATGATATCTGCGCCCGCTTCAAAGTAAGCGTTGTGGATGGCGGAGATCACTTCCGGTTTGCTGAGAACCAGCAGGTCGTTGTTACCTTTAAGATCGCAAGGCCAGTCGGCAAAACGTTCACCGCGAAAATCTGCCTCGTTCAGTCGATAACTCTGGATCATGGTGCCCATACCGCCGTCCAGCACCAGAATACGTTCATTTAACTGCGCACGCAGTTGTTCAACTTTGCTGCTCACACTCGCTCCCGACACGCTCAACCCAGACTGTAAAAAAATTCAACAGACCATACTGGCATAAACGCATCAGTGGTAAAAGCGACCACCACGCAACATGAGATTTGTTCAACATTAACTCATCGGATCAGTGTGGCAACTGTTGCATTACACCGCAATAAAAATGAAAATGATTTCCACGATACAGAAAAAGGAGACTGTCATGGTCGCACCCATTCCCGCAAAACGCGGCAGAAAACCCGCCGTTGCCACCGCACCCGCGACTGGACAGGTTCAGTCTTTAACGCGTGGGCTGAAATTACTGGAGTGGATTGCCGAATCCAATGGCAGTGTGGCGCTAACGGAACTGGCTCAGCAAGCCGGATTACCCAACTCCACTACTCACCGCCTGCTAACCACGATGCAACAGCAGGGTTTCGTACGTCAGGTCGGTGAACTGGGTCACTGGGCGATCGGCGCACATGCTTTTATGGTCGGCAGCAGCTTTCTCCAGAGCCGTAATTTGTTAGCCATTGTCCATCCTATTCTGCGCAATCTGATGGAAGAGTCTGGCGAAACAGTAAATATGGCGGTGCTGGATCATAGCGATCACGAAGCGATTATTATCGACCAGGTGCAGTGTACGCATCTGATGCGTATGTCAGCCCCTATCGGCGGTAAGTTACCGATGCATGCCTCTGGTGCCGGTAAAGCCTTTTTAGCCCAACTGAGCGAAGAGCAGGTGACGAAGCTGCTGCATCGCAAAGGCTTACATGCCTATACCCACGCGACGCTGGTGTCTCCTGTGCATCTAAAAGAGGACCTCGCCCAGACGCGTAAACGTGGCTATTCATTTGACGATGAAGAACATGCGTTGGGGCTTCGTTGCCTCGCGGCGTGTATTTTCGATGAGCACCGCGAACCATTTGCCGCGATTTCGATTTCCGGGCCGATTTCACGTATTACCGATGACCGCGTGACCGAGTTTGGCGCGATGGTGATTAAAGCGGCGAAGGAAATCACGCAGGCGTACGGCGGAATGCGGTGACTTTTTCGCCTCTGGTTTATACGAATCGCACGCTAAACCGCTGCCTGCGCCGATACGCATAAACATCTTCCACGTGCCCTTCACGGATGCGTTTTTGTAGCGCGCGCCAGTAATCAGCGCGGAACAGGTCGGCGTGCATCTCTTCAAACAGTGGCCCAATGCGCGGGTCGGCACATAGCCAGTGGCGGAATTCTTCTGGGAAAACATCGCCCGGCGAAACGCTGTACCACGGCTCACTAGCAAGTTCGTCTTCCGGGTAGCGCGGCGGTGGGATATCGCGGAAATTCACTTCCGTCATGTAGCAAATTTCATCGTAATCATAAAACACCACGCGCCCGTGACGGGTGACACCGAAGTTTTTAAACAGCATGTCGCCAGGGAAAATATTGGCGGCGGCAAGCTGGCGAATGGCATTACCGTACTCTTCAATGGCGTCGCGCAGCTGCTGACCTTCCACTTGTTCCAGCCAGATATTGAGCGGCACCATTCGCCGTTCGATGTAGAGATGGCGAATCACAATCTGTTCGCCGAGATCGGTGATTTTTTCCGGCGCCTCCTGGAGCAGTAATTCCATTAATGCCGGGGAAATATGCCGCTTCGCCAGTACAAAGTTTTCAAATTCCTGGGTGTCCGCCATTCGGCCTACACGATCGTGCTCTTTAACCAACTGATAGCAGGCGCGGACGTGAGCCGCAGACATCTCTTTCTGCGGCGCGAACTTGTCTTTAATCACTTTGAATACCCGATCAAAGCCCGGCAGCGTGAACACCAGCATCACCATTCCACGAATGCCCGGCGCTTCAATAAATTGCTCATTACAGCCTTGCAGATAAATCAGATATTCACGGTAACTTTCGGTTTTGGCGTGCTTCTGGCAGCCGATAGCCATATACAGTTCTGCGGTCGTTTTGCCCGGTAGAATTTCCCGTAGCCACTCGACCAGTGCGGCAGGTAGCGGCGCGTAAACCATAAAATAGGAACGCGCGAAGCCAAAGACGATGCTCGCTTCGGCGGTCGTCGTCAGGCAGGTATCGATAAATAACTCGCCATCGTCCGTCTGGTGGATCGGCAGCAAAAAGGGCAATGTGCCGGAAGGCGTTATTAGTTTGCCTACCAGCCAGGCGGCTTTATTGCGGTAAAACAGTTCGTTCGCCACCTGTAAATGGCTTTCGGCGAGGTTATCAGTCCCCATCGTTTCGGTCAGATGGCGAATGATGTAGTTGATATCACGGCTTTTATTCTGCCAGCGCAGGCGCAGCGGCAGATCGCTGATAACACGCATTAGTAGCGATTCCCAGCCGTGATCGGGATAAAAGTCTTTCGCCAGCGGGCGTGGAATGGTACGAAAACGGCGCTCCGGCTGGGAGCTAAAGATAAAAAGCCGCTCGGGAGTAAGCGAGCGGTGGTCAAATAACCGACAGTACACGGAGTTAAAAAAGCTCTCCGCAATCTCGAAGCGCGGGTAATCCGGCAACAGCCGGGTGTAATGCTCTTTGACGCGCAGTAAAAATTCCGCGTCCGCGCTTTGGCCGTTAGTGATACAGCGCAGCTGTTCCACCACCAGACCCACGTGATGATCATAAAGATGGATACGGTTTTTCATCGCCTGCTGGACAGCATGCCAGTCGGCTTGCTCGAAACGCTGCTGCGCCCCGGAAGTCACTTCGAGGAATCGACCATACTGAGCGTCGAAACCTTGCAAAATGGTTTGTGCAATCAATAATTCCAGGCCACGCGGCATTTAGCGCCCTCATCAGGAGCAGAGAATTGCCGGATGCGGCGTAAATGCCTTATCCGGCCTACAGTTAGCAACGGTTGTAGGCCTGATAAGACGCGCAAGCGTCGCATCAGGCATCATGCGCTGATTGCCGGATGCGGCGTAAACGCCTTATCCGGCCTACAGTCAGCAACGTTTATCGGTTGCTTAGAACTGCGATTCTTCGGTGGAGCCGGTCAGCGCGGTAACCGACGACGTACCGCCCTGAATAATGGTCGTCACTTTATCGAAATAACCTGTACCCACTTCCTGCTGGTGAGAAACGAAGGTGTAGCCATCTTTCGCGGCAGCGAATTCCGGCTGCTGCACTTTCTCAACGTAATGCTTCATGCCCTCGCCCTGCGCATAGGCGTTTGCCAGGTCGAACATGTTGAACCACATGCTGTGGATGCCTGCCAGGGTGATGAACTGGAACTTGTAACCCATATCCGACAGCTGCTGCTGGAAGCTGGCAATAGTTTTGTCGTCGAGGTTTTTCTGCCAGTTGAACGACGGCGAGCAGTTATAAGCCAGCAGTTTGCCCGGATATTTCGCGTGGATGGCTTGTGCAAAGCGACGCGCCAGTTCCAGGTCTGGCGTGGAGGTTTCACACCATACCAGGTCAGCATACGGCGCATACGCCAGGCCGCGGCTGATCGCTTGTTCAATACCTGCATGAGTACGGAAGAAACCTTCGTTGGTGCGTTCGCCGGTAATAAATTCGCTATCATACGGGTCGCAATCGGAGGTGATCAGATCCGCCGCATCGGCATCGGTACGAGCAACCAGTAGGGTTGGAACGCCCGTCACGTCGGCAGCCAGACGCGCAGCGACCAGTTTCTGAATAGCTTCCTGAGTTGGCACCAAAACTTTGCCACCCATATGACCGCATTTTTTCACGGACGCCAGCTGATCTTCGAAGTGAACTGCCGCTGCACCGGCTTCAATCATCGCTTTCATCAGTTCAAAGGCATTCAGGACACCGCCAAAACCGGCTTCCGCATCAGCAACAATCGGCAGGAAGTAATCGACATAGCGCGGATCGCCCGGCTCAATGCCTGCAGACCACTGGATCTGATCCGCACGGCGGAAAGTATTGTTGATCCGCTCCACCACAGCTGGCACCGAGTTTGCCGGATAGAGCGACTGATCCGGATACATGCTGGCCGCCAGGTTAGCGTCCGCCGCTACCTGCCAGCCAGACAGGTAGACCGCTTCAATGCCCGCTTTCGCCTGTTGCAGCGCCTGACCACCAGTCAGTGCACCGAGGCTGTTGATATAGCCTTTTTTCGACTCACCGTGCAGCAGACGCCACATTTTCGCCGCGCCCAGTTGCGCCAGCGTGCATTCCGGATTGACTGAACCACGTAATTTCACCACATCTTCCGCGCTGTACGGGCGAGTAATGCCTTCCCAACGCGGTTGAGTCCACTCTTTCTGTAATTCTTCAATTTGTTGTGTACGGGTTTTCATGTGCAGATGCTCCATAGTTATGTGGTGGTTTACGCTAACAGGCGGTAGCCTGGCAGGGTCAGGAAATCAATTAACTCATCAGAAGTGGTGATCTGTTCCATCAGGCGTGCGGCATCGTCAAAACGCCCCTGGGAGAAACGTTCTTCGCCCAGTTCGCTGGCAATGACTTTCATCTCTTCGCCCAGCATCTGGCGGAACAAGGCTTTGGTCACCGGTTTGCCATTGCTCAACGTTTTTTGATGATGGATCCACTGCCAGATTGAGGTACGGGAAATTTCAGCCGTCGCCGCATCTTCCATCAGGCCATAAATCGGCACACAGCCGTTGCCGGAGATCCACGCTTCGATGTACTGCACAGCCACACGAATGTTGGCGCGCATACCGTCTTCGGTGCGTTCACCGTCACAAGGTGCCAGCAGTTGATCGGCAGTAATCGGCGCGTCTTGTTCGCGCATCACTTCAAGCTGATTTTTACGGGAGCCGAGAATGTCGTTGAATACCGCCATTGCCGTATCCGCAAGGCCTGGGTGAGCGATCCATGTGCCATCGTGACCGTTATTGGCTTCCAGCGATTTATCCGCTTTTACTTTATTGAGCACCTGATTATTGCGCTCTTCATCTTTGCTCGGAATAAACGCTGCCATGCCGCCCATCGCAAAAGCACCGCGTTTATGGCAGGTTTTAATCAACAGGCGTGAGTAAGCATTCAGGAAGGGTTTATCCATCGTCACTGCCTGTCTGTCTGGCAGGACGCGATCGGGATAGTTTTTCAACGTTTTTGATATAGCTGAAGATGTAATCCCAACGACCGCAGTTCAGACCAACAATATGGTCGCGCAGCGCGTGAAGGATTTCGTCCATCTGGAACACGGCGGGCAGCGTTTCAATCAGCAACGTCGCCTTGATAGTGCCGCGCGGCAGATTAAAGCGATCTTCGGCATAGCTGAAGACTTCGCTCCACCAGGCCGCTTCCTGCCAGGACTGGGTTTTCGGCAGATAGAAATAGGGACCGCTGCCCTTTGCCAACAGTGCCTGATAGTTGTGGAAGAAATAGAGCGCAAAATCAAACAGGCTGCCAGGAATTGCTTCGCCGCGCCAGGTGACGTGTTTTTCCGGCAAGTGCAGACCGCGTACCCGACAAATCAAAACCGCGGGATTGGGCTTGAGCTGATAAATTTTGCCTGCTTCATTGGTATAGCTGATGGTGCCGTTAACCGCATCGCGCAGGTTAATTTGCCCATCGATCACTTTGTTCCAGTCTGGTGCCAGTGAATCTTCGAAATCGGCCATAAAGACTTTCACATTGGCGTTGAGCGCGTTGATCACCATCTTGCGCTCTACGGGTCCGGTAATCTCTACCCGACGATCTTCTAAGTCCGCAGGAATCCCGCGAATTTTCCAGCCAGCATCACGAATGGAAGCCGTTTCCGAAATAAAATCAGGCAACATTCCGTTATCGATATCCTGCTGCTGCTGAATGCGCGCTGCCAGAAGTTTATTGCGTTGTGGCGTAAAATGCGTCACCAGCTCAGTCAGAAATTCTACCGCTTGGGCAGTAAGAATTTGCTTCTCCTGCTCGCCATATGGCCTTGTGAAAGCCAGTTCATCGGTTGTTGTTGCCTGTTCAGTCATCGTGCAGCTCCTCGTCATGGATCCGAAAACTTCCCCACTGTGAACGAAGGATCGTTGTGCGCTTTTCGTTCAGCACAACTAAGACTACTCATTTAAAATGCAAAATCAAAAACAATTTCCATTTTAATTAAAAATACTTGATAACTTATTGATAACAATATGAATAAAATTTATTCACCTGCTGAGGTGCGTTTCGGAAATAAAAAAAGGCACCCGAAGGTGCCTGAGGTAAGGTGCTGAATCGCTTAACGATCGACTATCACAGAAGATTAATCCAGCGTAGGATTCATACGGCGTAGATCGTATGGCGTGATCTGGTAGACGTAATAGTTGAGCCAGTTGGTAAACAGCAAATTACCGTGACTACGCCAGCTCGCTCGCGGTGTATTTTGCGGATCATTGTGCGGGAAATAGTTATACGGTACATCCGGGTCTAGCCCGGCTTCCACATCGCGGAAAAATTCCTGCGCCAGCGTTTGCGCATCATATTCGGGATGGCCCGTCACAAAGGCAATTCGCTTATCTTTGCTGGCAAACAGATATGCATCCCCTTCTTCCGTCTCTGCCAGAATTTCCAGATCGGTGTAATCACGAATCAACGCGGCAGGGAAATCGGCATAGCGCGAATGTGGTGCCAGGAATGAATCATCAAAACCACGCGTCAGAAGCGCATGAGGATGGAGAATATGATGCTCGTAAACGCCAGAGAGTTTGTCGGTGCGGGTTTGCTTAGGAATGCCGTAGAGGATATTGAGCGCGGCCTGTACCGCCCAGCAGACAAACAGCGTCGAGGTGACGTGATCTTTCGACCACTCCAGCACCTGTTTGATCTGCGGCCAGTAAGCGACATCATTAAACTCCACCAGACCCAGCGGCGCACCAGTTACAATCAGACCGTCAAAGTTCTGTTCCTGAATATCTTCAAAGTTACAGTAGAAATTGTTCAGATGCTCTGCGGGCGTGTTGCGCGATTCGCGGGAATCGATGCGCAACAGCTGAATATCGACCTGCAAAGGTGAGTTTGAAAGCAGGCGCAGAAACTGATTTTCAGTTTCGATCTTCTTCGGCATCAGGTTAAGGATAAGCACCTTTAGCGGACGAATTTCCTGACCAGACGCGCGAGAAGTTGTCATCACAAAGACGTTTTCTTCACGCAAGAAATTGACGGCGGGTAGCTCGTCCGGCACACGAATCGGCATAACCTGATTACCTCACTACATACGCTTATACGTTTAGACATCCAGATAGCTGAAGATAACCAGAAAATTTGCCAATGTCGAGCCTGCATGTTGAAGGTGAGAAAGTTTCAAGGAAAAGGCTACGTTAGAATATAAGAATGACTAAAAGGAGAGAAAATGGTTATTAGTATTCGCCGCTCACGGCATGAGGAAGGGGAGGAACTCGTTGCGATTTGGTGTCGTTCTGTCGATGCCACCCACGATTTTTTATCAGCAGAGTATCGGGCCGAGCTGGAAGAGCTGGTGCGTTCCTTTCTGCCGGAAGCACCGTTGTGGGTCGCGGTTAATGAGCGGGATCAGCCGGTTGGGTTTATATTGTTAAGTGGGCAGCATATGGATGCGCTGTTTATCGATCCTGATGTGCGCGGCTGCGGCGTGGGTCGGATGCTGGTGAAACATGCGCTCTCAATGGCACCGGAACTGACAACCAACGTTAATGAACAAAATGCACAGGCGGTAGGGTTCTATAAGAAGATGGGCTTTAAGGTTACCGGGCGTTCTGAGGTGGACGATTTGGGGAAACCGTATCCGTTGCTGAATCTGGCGTATGTGGGGGAATAAGCTGCCCCCCTACCGTGCCTGCGTAGGCTGGATAAGACGCGCCAGCGTCGCATCCGGCCTTTTTTTTGCACCAACGCAAAAAGGCCATCCTGACGGATGGCCTTCTGCTTTATCTGATGCCTGGCAGTTCCCTACTCTCGCATGGGGAGACCCCACACTACCATCGGCGCTACGGCGTTTCACTTCTGAGTTCGGCATGGGGTCAGGTGGGACCACCGCGCTAGTGCCGCCAGGCAAATTCTGTTTTATTCAACCCGCTTACGCCGGTTAATCTAATCTGTTATCAAGCTTACTTATCGATGTCTCTCCGCCAAACATCTCGGCGTTGTAAGGTTAAGCCTCACGGTTCATTAGTACCGGTTAGC
>NZ_PDIG01000038.1:0-183982 GCF_004745185.1 Escherichia sp. E2661 | reverse complement strand
CGTCAGTAAGCTTTTCCCATGCCATTATCGGGTGCGTCTTACGGTTTCATCTTCGGTAATGATCAGTTCACAGCGCCAACGCTGTCTCGCCCTATTTCTCGACTAATAAATCAAACGGATTGTCTGGATTTAGCATGATAACGTTTAACGATCCGGTCGCGTACAACCGGGCTATCGGGTAACAGGTTATCGAAGAAGTTAAACACGGCATCAGAGGCGATATTCCCCCTCTGCAATGGCATCGATAGCGACAACGGCCTGGCATAACGGTTGGCTAACCACTCCGGCGCATACCTAAAAGTGTGCGCGCCATTGGCCAACTTCGTTAACTCGCCTACCCGCTGGTTGTTCATCCAAGTGACAAGTTTAGGCATTACCACTCCAGATCTTGCTGTTCTGTTGATTCTGGCGCAGCGTTATTCGTGTCGCATAGCGTCATTGAGAGTTCAAGTGACTGTAATATCTTAAAAAATGTCGTCAGCGTGGTGTTATCGGGATTATTCTCGAAATTCGAAATCGTCGCCTGCTTAATGCCGATTTTTTTCGCCAGCTCGCTCTGCGTCCAGCCATTTTGCTGACGAACCAGTTTCATTGCATTCGCTAATTGCGTTGGGCTATAGATCATCGGAAAGCTTATCATGCCATACGTCCACAGAAAGTTTATCCGCTTAAGGGGATATTGTCAGTTTTATCCCTTAGTGAGGATAAAGTCAATCTGTAAACACATTTTATCCGCTATACGGGATAAATGCTGCGATATCCGCGATCGAGGATAAAAGGGAGAATTTAAAAAACGGCGCTGATGCGCCGGTTGAAAAGAAATAGGAATACCGATACTCAAAAATTAACAGCCACGGTTATCAGGATGTGGCTGTCAATAAAACTATAACCCAGGCGCTTTCCATAACGATGTCGTCAGTCCGTGATCAACCAGCCCCAGTTGATCCTGATATACAGCCTGCCACTTATCGCGTGAATCCTGATAAATTTCATGCTTTTCTGGGTCTGGTGTATGCGTTCGTTCCCAGCGTACAAGACGTTCTCCAGTTTCTGCCATTGATGAATAAATCCCGGCACCGACGCCAGCGGCAATGGCACATCCTAATGCAGTGGCTTCTTTGACCACCGGAATATTAACGGGTAATCCCGCGACATCAGCGAGAATTTGACTCCATAATTTCCCTTTTGAACCTCCGCCTGCAAAGACTAACGATGTGGGATGAATATTCGAAAAATCTGCAATTTGCTGCAAGTTACACGCTGATACAATCGCCGCATTTTCTTCCAGCGCACGGAACAATGTCGCTTTGTTACATTTATCAGGGTCGATGGACAAGTTAATAAAGGAAGGCGCAGCGTGATACCAGGTTTTAAAGCGCATTCTGTCGGAGAATATTGGCATCACGCCCCACGACCCAGGCGGCACCCGACTGGCCATCTCTTCCAGCAGCGTATAGGTGTCGATACCTAAACGTTCGGCAATCAGTTTTTCTTCGGCACAAAAGGCATCGCGGAACCAGCGCATGGTGAGTCCGGTAAAAAAGCTAATAGATTCAGCTTGTACCATGCCAGGTACAACATGGGGATTAACGCGCACGTTCATTTCTGGATCGGTTACCGGCGCGGCTAAGTTTACAACTTGCTGCCAGAATGTGCCGCCAAGAACAGCGGTTTGTGCCGGACGCACAACGCCTAATCCAAGGCAACCGAGTTGCACGTCCCCTCCTCCCACGACCACCGGAGTGCCAGCCTTCAGGCCGCAAAGTTCCGCAGCTTGTGAACTTACCACGCCCAGCAATGTGCCGGTTTCTTTGACAGGAGAAAGAATATCAGCCCGCAGTCCGGCCATATCCAGCAATGCAGGTTTCCAGTCACGGGTGGTGAGATCGAGAAGTCCCGTGGTGCCTGCGTTAGACGGATCGACCGCCAGTTCCCCACTTAACATATAGGCCAGCCAGTCGCTGATCATGGTGATGGTCGACGCTTGTCGGTAGATATCAGAACGGTGATGCGCCAGCCAAAGTAATCTGGGAATGGCGCTTAAAGCCAGCGTTTGTCCGGTCGCGCGATACACTTCGTTTTCGAAGGTATTGTTATGCAGTTCTTTAAGTTCGCTGACTTCCCGCGCCGCTCTGGCATCCACATTGGCGCAGGCCCAGATCGGTGTTCCTTCATTGTTATATAAAACAATGCCTTCGCGCATCGAACATGCCGAAACGGCAGCAATATATTCCGGCGCGATACCTGAATTATGTAACGCCTGGCGCATACATTCGCACGCCAGTTGCCAGTTCTTATTCAGATCAAATTCCATTGAACCGGGAACGTCAGGTACTGCCAGATGCCGCCACTCCGCCTGTCCTACCGCGATTTGATTGCCTTCCAGGTCGAAAATCACAGCCCGAATACTTCCGGTGCCTGCGTCCAGCGCCATCAGGTAATGCTTTGATTCTGAAGGGGTAAAGAGTCGAGCCATTAGATTGTCCTCGGCTTAAGCGTTCTGTCTGTTCCTCTATACGTTCTCCATCGTTCCCGGTAATAAGGTGATGCTAAATTAACCACGTAAAATCGCAGCGGCAGTATCCTGGTCGGTAACCAGCGCGTTGATGTAGCCGCCTTTCATCGCAGCGGCGATCGCTTCGGCTTTATTTTCGCCCCCTGCGACACCTACTCTAATTGGAATGGTTGTCATCGCGGTTAAAGGTAAGCCAATCAGTTCGTTATGTATTTTGATATCCGTGACAACGTCACCTTTAGCGTCAAAAAAGTAACCTAAAATATCGCCAATGGCCCCTTTTCGACCAATCATTAACTGTTCGCCCTGGCTGATATAACCGGAGCGAATAATCGTCGCATCCTCTTTTTGATTCACGGCGCCAATGCCGACAATTGCCACATCCGCAGCTTGTGCGGCTAACAGGACATCTTTGACGCAGTTTTCATTTTTCAGCGTTCGGGCAATTTCAGCCGAAGATGCCCGTAATGGCGCCGGAATGATGTTGACGCTGCACGCTGCGTTAAGTTGCCCGATGCCTGTCATATAAGAGCCGACGCCACCGGAGAGCGTGACCAGGCGGATTTGCTGTGACGAAATAAAACCACTTAAGCGTTGCAGCGTGTTCATCGTTGCCTCGCCAAAGCCAATCGCCAGCATTTGCTGTGGCTGGAGCAATCCCATCAACATATGCGCTGCGCCGATTCCTAAGCGCCCGCCGATATCAGCATCTGCGAGTCCAGGGATCACCCGCACATGCTGTAATGAAAACTGGCGACGTAATTGCGTCTCATATTCCAGACAGCCTTCAAAGCGAGAATTAATCTGCACGCGAATAATGCCGGACTGATGCCCTTTCTCCAGTAACCGCGACACTTTCAAACGGGTCAGTCCGAGGCGATCGCTAATCTCGCTCTGGGTCAGCCCGTCGTGATAGTAAAACCACGCGATCCGCGCGACCTGTTCTTCTTCGCACATTCCCTGTTCTGAAATTGCCGAATCGTTGATTGTCATAATTCATTCTTCACTTTGAACATATTTAAATCTTTAATGCAATTGTTCAGTTCTTGCGCATTTATATCTGTGATAGCAACCACAGTTTGACTAACGAGTATGAACAAACGCAACCATGAAAATCAAAATAGCATAAATTGTGATCTATTCGTCGGAAATATGTGCAATGTCCACCTAAGGTTATGAACAAATTAAAAGCAGAATTACATTTGTTCAAAACTCACCTGCAAAACTGAACGGGGGAAAATATGCAAACGAGTGATACCTGCGCGTTACCGCTACTTTGCGCCCGCTCGGTTTATAAACAGTATTCAGGGGTTAATGTCCTTAAAGGTATTGATTTTACGTTGCATCAAGGGGAAGTCCACGCCCTGCTCGGCGGTAACGGTGCGGGTAAATCGACGCTAATGAAAATCATCGCCGGTATTACCCCCGCTGATAGCGGCACGCTGGAGGTTGGTGGCAACAACTACACCAGATTAACGCCAGTTCATGCTCATCAGTTGGGTATTTATCTCGTTCCCCAGGAACCGCTGCTTTTCCCAAGCCTGTCGATAAAAGAAAACATCCTGTTTGGGCTGGCAAAAAACAGCTCTCCATGCAAAAGATGAAGAACTTGCTGGCGGCGCTGGGCTGCCAGTTTGATCTCCATAGTCTGGCGGGCGTCACTGGATGTTGCCGACCGCCAAATGGTGGAAATCCTGCGCGGTCTGATGCGCGATTCGCAAATTCTTATTCTCGATGAACCTACAGCGTCGCTTACCCCTGCGGAAACCGAACGCTTGTTTGGCCGTTTGCGGGAACTACTCGCCACTGGCGTGGGTATTGTTTTTATCTCACATAAGCTGCCGGAAATTCGCCAGATTGCCGATCGTATTAGCGTGATGCGCGACGGAACTATTGCGTTAAGTGGCAAAACCAGCGAGCTGTCTACCGACGACATCATTCAGGCCATTACGCCAGCAACGCGGGAAAAATCTCTCTCAGCCAGTCAAAAGTTATGGCTGGAGTTGCCCGGTAATCGCCCACAACATGCAGCCGGAACATCGGTACTGGCGCTGGAAAATCTGACTGGCGAAGGTTTTATGAATGTCAGTTTTACGCTGAATGCCGGAGAAATTCTTGGCCTGGCTGGGCTAGTGGGGGCCGGGCGCACTGAACTGGCAGAAACGTTGTATGGTCTGCGGCCTTTTCGTGGCGGGCGCATCATATTGAATGGTAAAGAGATCAATAAATTATCTACCGGAGAACGTTTGCATCGCGGTCTGGTTTATCTACCAGAAGATCGCCAGTCCTCAGGATTGAATCTCGATGCTTCGCTGGCGTGGAACGTCTGCGCCCTCACCCATAATCAACGCGGATTCTGGGCAAAAACCGCGAAAGATAACGCCACACTGGAACGATATCGTCGCGCGCTGAATATTAAATTTAACGAATCGGAACAAGCTGCACGAACTTTATCCGGTGGCAACCAGCAAAAAATCCTGATTGCCAAATGTCTGGAAGCTTCGCCGCAAGTATTGATTGTTGATGAGCCGACGCGCGGCGTGGATGTCTCGGCGCGTAATGATATCTACCAGCTGTTGCGCAGCATCGCCGCACAAAATGTGGCCGTGCTGCTTATCTCCTCCGATCTGGAAGAGATCGAACTGATGGCTGACCGCGTGTATGTGATGCATCAGGGTGAAATTACCCACTCGGCACTGACCGGACACGATATTAATGTCGAGACCATTATGCGCGTTGCCTTCGGCGATAGTCAGCGTCAGGAGGCGTCATGCTGAAATTTATTCAGAACAACCGCGAAATCACGGCACTGCTGGCGGTGGTGCTGCTGTTTGTATTACCCGGTTTTCTCGACAGTCAGTATTTAAGTCTGCAAACGCTGACCATGGTTTATAGCAGCGCACAAATCCTGATCCTGCTGGCAATGGGCGCGACGCTGGTGATGCTGACGCGCAATATTGATGTTTCGGTAGGCTCAATTACGGGTATGTGCGCGGTGCTGTTGGGGATATTACTGAACGCCGGGTATTCGCTGCCTGTTGCTTGTGTCGCGACGCTACTGCTCGGCTTGCTCGCGGGATTTTTCAACGGTGTCCTGGTCGCGTGGCTAAAGATCCCTGCTATTGTCGCCACGCTCGGAACATTAGGATTGTACAGAGGCATCATGCTGCTGTGGACTGGCGGAAAATGGATTGAAGGATTACCCGCCGAACTGAAACAACTCTCCGCCCCGCTACTGTTTGGCGTTTCCGCGATTGGTTGGTTGACGATAATTCTGGTGGCATTTATGGCCTGGCTGCTGGCAAAGACGGCGTTTGGACGCAGTTTTTATGCCACGGGCGATAATTTACAGGGCGCTCGTCAATTGGGCGTTCGTACGGAAGCCATTCGGATTGTGGCATTTTCGTTGAACGGCTGCATGGCGGCACTGGCGGGGATTGTGTTTGCTTCGCAGATTGGTTTTATCCCCAACCAGACCGGTACCGGGTTGGAGATGAAAGCGATTGCAGCCTGCGTGCTGGGCGGCATTAGTTTGCTCGGCGGTTCCGGTGCGATCATCGGTGCGGTACTCGGTGCCTGGTTCCTGACGCAGATCGATAGCGTACTGGTGCTGTTGCGCATTCCGGCATGGTGGAATGATTTTATCGCGGGTCTGGTTCTGCTGGCGGTGCTGGTGTTTGATGGACGCCTGCGTTGTGCGCTGGAACGTAATCTACGGCGGCAAAAATATGCCCGCTTTATGACGCCACCGCCATCCGTTAAACCCGCTTCGTCAGGTAAAAAACGGGAGGCCGTGTAATGCGTATTCGCTACGGTTGGGAACTGGCCCTTGCCGCACTGCTGGTTATTGAGATTGTCGCATTTGGTGCAATTAACCCACGGATGTTAGATCTCAATATGTTGCTGTTCAGCACCAGTGACTTTATCTGCATTGGCATTGTCGCCCTACCGATGACGATGGTGATTGTCAGTGGCGGGATCGATATTTCGTTTGGTTCGACCATCGGCTTGTGCGCCATTGCATTAGGCGTACTGTTTCAAAGTGGTGTGCCGATGCCGCTGGCGATTCTTCTGACCTTTCTGCTCGGCGCATTGTGCGGGCTGATTAACGCCGGATTAATTATCTATACCAAAGTTAACCCGCTGGTGATTACGCTTGGCACGCTGTATCTGTTTGCCGGAAGTGCCCTGCTGCTTTCCGGGATGGCCGGAGCGACGGGGTACGAAGGTATTGGTGGATTCCCGATGGCGTTTACAGATTTCGCTAACCTGGATGTGCTTGGACTCCCCGTTCCGCTGATTATTTTCCTGATATGCCTCCTCGTTTTATGGCTGTGGCTGCATAAAACCCATGCCGGACGTAACGTGTTTTTGATTGGGCAAAGCCCGCGCGTGGCTCTTTATAGCGCGATTCCAGTTAACCGCACCTTATGTGCGCTCTATGCCATGACGGGGCTGGCGTCTGCGGTCGCCGCTGTGCTGCTGGTATCGTATTTTGGTTCAGCACGTTCCGATCTCGGTGCGTCGTTTCTGATGCCCGCCATCACCGCCGTGGTGCTTGGCGGTGCCAATATTTATGGTGGTTCCGGTTCCATTATCGGCACCACCATTGCGGTTTTATTAGTGGGATATTTGCAACAAGGTTTGCAAATGGCAGGAGTGCCAAATCAGGTGTCCAGCGCCCTTTCCGGTGCGCTGCTTATCGTCGTTGTCGTAGGTCGTTCCGTTAGCCTGCATCGCCAGCAAATTAAAGAGTGGCTGGCGCGTCGGGCCAATAACCCATTGCCATAAAGGATATCTTCATGACACTTCATCGCTTTAAGAAAATCGCCTTACTTAGCGCCATTGGCATTGCCGCAATCTCTATGAATGTGCAGGCCGCAGAGCGTATTGCATTTATTCCCAAACTGGTTGGCGTGGGATTTTTTACCAGCGGTGGCAACGGCGCACAACAAGCGGGTAAAGAGCTGGGCGTTGATGTGACCTACGATGGGCCAACAGAACCCAGTGTTTCTGGTCAGGTACAGTTGATTAATAACTTCGTCAATCAGGGATATAACGCCATTATCGTTTCTGCGGTTTCGCCAGATGGTTTATGCCCGGCACTGAAACGCGCCATGCAACGTGGGGTGAAAGTACTTACCTGGGATTCTGACACCAAACCGGAGTGCCGTTCTTACTACATTAACCAGGGAACGCCCGCCCAGTTGGGAGGTATGTTGGTGGATATGGCGGCGCGCCAGGTAAATAAAGACAAAGCCAAAGTCGCGTTTTTTCTACTCCAGCCCCACCGTTACGGACCAAAACCAGTGGGTGAAAGAAGCGAAAGCGAAAATCGCCAAAGAGCATCCAGGTTGGGAAATTGTCACTACGCAGTTTGGCTATAACGATGCCACTAAATCGTTACAAACCGCGGAAGGCATATTAAAAGCCTATAGCGATCTCGATGTCATTATCGCCCCCGACGCCAACGCCCTGCCCGCTGCCGCACAAGCCGCAGAAAACCTGAAAAATGACAAAGTTGCGATTGTCGGATTCAGTACGCCAAATGTGATGCGTCCGTATGTAGAGCGCGGCACGGTGAAAGAATTTGGCCTGTGGGATGTGGTTCAGCAAGGCAAAATTTCGGTCTATGTCGCGGATGCATTATTGAAAAAAGGTGCAATGAAAACGGGCGACAAGCTGGATATTCAGGGCGTAGGTCAGGTGGAAGTCTCGCCAAACAGCGTTCAGGGCTATGACTACGAAGCGGATGGTAATGGCATCGTACTGTTACCAGAGCGCGTGGTTTTCAATAAAGAAAATATCGGCAAATACGATTTCTGATGTGCATTACTTAACCGGAGTAAGTTATGGCAGATTTAGACGATATTAAAGATGGTAAAGATTTTCGCACCGATCAACCGCAACAAAATATCCCTTTTACCCTGAAAGGTTGCGGTGCTCTGGATTGGGGAATGCAGTCTCGTTTATCGCGGATATTTAATCCGAAAACGGGTAAAACCGTGATGCTGGCCTTTGATCATGGTTATTTTCAGGGGCCGACTACCGGACTTGAACGCATTGATATAAATATCGCCCCACTGTTTGAACATGCCGATGTATTAATGTGTACGCGCGGTATTTTGCGCAGCGTAGTGCCGCCCGCGACTAATAAGCCAGTGGTACTGCGGGCGTCAGGTGCGAACTCTATCCTGGCGGAATTAAGCAATGAAGCGTGGCGTTATCGATGGATGACGCCGTGCGCCTGAACAGTTGCGCGGTGGCGGCGCAGGTTTATATCGGCAGCGAATATGAACATCAGTCGATCAAAAATATTATTCAGTTAGTCGATGCTGGAATGAAAGTGGGAATGCCGACCATGGCAGTCACTGGCGTGGGCAAAGATATGGTGCGCGATCAGCGTTATTTCTCGCTCGCGACTCGAATCGCCGCTGAAATGGGGGCGCAAATTATCAAAACCTATTATGTCGATAAAGGTTTTGAACGGATTGTTGCCGGATGTCCGGTACCCATTGTTATTGCTGGCGGTAAAAAATTACCAGAGCGCGAGGCGCTGGAAATGTGCTGGCAGGCTATCGATCAGGGCGCTTCTGGTGTGGATATGGGGCGAAATATTTTCCAGTCTGACCATCCGGTGGCGATGATGAAAGCCGTACAGGCGGTGGTACACCATAACGAAACGGCTGATCGGGCATATGAACTCTATCTGAGTGAAAAACAGTAACTGCGAATTTAAGGAGAAGAATCATGCACGTCACACTGGTTGAAATTAACGTTCATGAAGACAAGGTTGACGAGTTTATCGAGGTCTTTCGCCAGAATCACCTGGGCTCGGTACAGGAAGAAGGTAATTTGCGCTTCGATGTCTTACAGGACCCGGAAGTGAATTCGCGCTTTTATATTTACGAAGCCTATAAAGATGAAGACGCAGTGGCATTCCATAAAACCACGCCCCACTACAAAACCTGTGTCGCGAAACTGGAACCGCTAATGACCGGGCCGCGTAAAAAAACGCGTGTTCAATGGGTTGATGCCGTGAGGCGAATTCATCAGTTTTATCTACAATTGGGGTAACGCGCTGACGGGAGTAAAAAAAATGTCTGACTGGAACCCCTCTTTATATCTGCACTTTGCCGCTGAACGATCGCGTCCGGCGGTGGAGCTGCTTGCCAGAGTGCCGTTGGAAAATGTCGAATACGTTGCCGATCTTGGCTGTGGCCCAGGTAACAGCACCGCCCTTCTACACCAACGTTGGCCTGCGGCAAAGATAACTGGCATCGACTCGTCTCCGGCGATGATTGCCGAAGCGCGCAGTGCTTTGCCGGACTGCCAGTTTGTGGAAGCAGATATCCGCAACTGGCAACCGGAACAGGCACTCGACCTGATTTTCGCTAATGCCTCGCTGCAATGGCTGCCCGACCACTACGAATTGTTCCCTCATTTGGTTTCGTTACTTAATCTTCATGGTGTGTTGGCAGTACAGATGCCAGATAACTGGCTGGAGCCGACCCATGTGCTGATGCGCGAAGTCGCCTGGGAACAAAATTATCCAGATCGCGGGCGTGAGCCGCTGGCTGGCGTTCATGCTTACTACGATATTTTGAGCGAAGCCGGATGTGAGGTCGATATCTGGCGAACCACTTACTATCACCAGATGCCGTCGCACCAGGCGATTATCGATTGGGTGACCGCAACCGGATTACGCCCGTGGTTACAGGATCTGACTGAGAGCGAACAGCAGCATTTTCTTACGCGCTACCATCAGATGCTGGAAGAGCAGTATCCACTGCAAGAGAACGGACAGATACTGCTGGCATTCCCGCGACTGTTTATTGTTGCCCGACGTACGGAGTAATTATCACGTCAGCTGGTAATGGCGATCGGGAAGAATTTTCGCTGGAATTTCTGCTTCATCGTTCATCTGTAACAGGTCAATTTCAATAGCGTTGCAGATGGCATCCAGCGGTAAATCATTGTTTTCAGTACCGAACGGATCTTCCAATTCTTCCGCCAGACAATCCAGCGAAATAAAAGTGTAGGAAATCAGCACAGAGATAAAAGGCGTCATGTAATGCAGGTCCACGACCAGCGCGAACGGCAGCATGATACAAAATAGATAAACGGTACGATGCAAAATCAGGGTGTAGGCAAAGGGAATTGGCGTATAGGCAATGCGCTCGCAGCCTGCCAGAACCGCTGAAATATCATTAAGCCGATCGTTGAGGCTAATAAACAGGATATCTGAAAGTTGTCCATTGCGTCGCTGAACCGCCAACCACTCCCCCATTATTAACAAAATACGGTTAGCCGGAGTGTTTGAAGCCAGTACACGCTGAAGATCTTCAGTCTTGAGATAATGTGCCAGCACTTCCGCCTGTGGCTGTTTGCGTAATGTCATGCGTAAACAGTGGGCGAAGGCGATTTGCAGTCGGGCAAACTCCCTTACCCTTGCCGAATCCGGCAATGTCGTTTTTACCTCACGCAATAATGACCGCGAAGCAATCATCAACTGCCCCCAAAGTTTGCGCGCTTCAACGTAACGGGCGTAACCAGCGTTATTACGAAACCCCAGAAAGATGGCGATGGCGACACCAAGAATGCTGAACGGTGCGAGGGTGAATTTGATGCCCAGATGTGTGTACCAGGGCAGCATGAAAATAACAGCGATAGAAAAGAGAAAATTGAGTAGTAAGCGCGAGGATATCTTGGATAATACTGAACCGTGCCAGACAAAAATACGGCGCAGCCAGTGTTGTTGTGGACGAACAATCATGGTTATCTTCAGGCGTGGACAAGTCGCCCTATTAAACGTGATTACGATCACATTCTCAAGACAGTACTTACAAATTACCTACAAGCTTACAACATTAACAGGTGTTGCATGTGGCACCTGTTAATGATAAAGCACATAGGATGTTGTAACTAATATAGTAAAATAAGAAACCCGGTCGAAACCGGGTTCAGATAACGAAGCTATTTAGCACAACGGACGTACAGCTTCGCGCATCCCTTTTTCCAGAATGGAATCCAGGTCATTAGCAACCAGTTCGACCAGGCCAGGCACTTGCGTCAGGTCCTGTTCCCAGTGGTCTTTTTCTGCCAGCACAATGGCGACCAGCTCCTGGGTGTCGATGATACGGTCACGATGCTGGCTCCAGAGTTGCTGATAACGTTCCAGCCAGTGGGCATCATCCTGTACCGGATACGCTTCCCCGTTACGTTCTCCACGATAGAATGCAATCAATGCCGCTAGCGCGAAGGTCAGTCGGGCCGGAAGTTTACCGTTCACCTTCTGCCCTGCCAGCAACTGCGGCAGGATGCGGGTGCGGAACTTGGTCATACCGTTGAGCGCGATGGAAAGCAGCTGATGCTTAATGTACGGGTTACGGAAACGCCCGGTTACCGCACTGGCGAAAGATTCCAGTTCATCACGTGGTAAATCCAGTACCGGAATAATTTCTTCGTAGATGGCTTTCTCAACGAATGCGCAAATTTCAGCATCGTTCATCGCTTCGCCTACAGTATCCAGCCCTGCCTGGAACGCAACTGGCACCAACGCCGTATGCGCACCGTTCAGGATTGCAACCTTACGCTCTTTGTATGGTTTAATATCATCTACAATCAATACGTTGAGCGGATATTTGTCCAGACGGAGTTCTGCTGCTAAAGATTTCGGCCCCTGAATTACAAACAGGTAAAAGTGTTCAGCGGTATCGAGGAAACCATCGTGATACCCCAGTTCTTCTTCCAGTTTCGCCACTTCATCACGCGGATAACCGGTAACGATACGGTCCACCAGCGTTGAACAGAAGCTGTTAGCCTGATCCAGCCATTGAATAAATGCTTCTGGTAGCGCCCACTCCTGCGCGTAGCGCAGAACCAGTTCACGCAGCGCATCGCCGTTATAGTCGATCAGTTCACACGGGATGATGATCCAACCTTTATCCAGCGCACCGTTGAAATGGCTAAAACGTTCGAACAACAGGCGAGTCAGTTTTGCCGGATAGCTTACCGCTGGCGCGTCATCAAATTTGTCGCCTGCATGGTAGCTGATACCTGCTTCGGTGGTGTTAGAGAAAACAAAGCGCATTTCCGGGTTGTGCGCCAGTTTCAGGAATTCATCGTATTCACTGTAGACGCTGATTTCACGATTAACAGAACGAATCAGACGCGCATCGCTAACCGCTTCGCCCTTCTCATTCAAACCACGAATGATGGTGGTGTACAGACCATCCTGAGTGCTCAATGACGGCGGGAATGAAGTTTCAATCGGACGAACTACGACCACACCAGAATTCAGATCGGTGTGCTCATTCAGGAGATCAATTTGCCAGTCGACAAAGGCACGCAGGAAGTTACCTTCACCAAACTGAATGATACGTTCTGGATACTGTGCACCGGGAAAATCGCGACGATTTAGTGTTTTCACAATGGGTTCCCTTTTGATTAGTCATACAACCTGTTTGAATTGGTACGACAGGTTAGCAAACTTTGATACGCTGAACCCCTGTTTTGATCAACTCGCGGCGAACAATTCACGTTTTTTGGCGAAAAATGTGCTGTTGGTCAAGGTTCCGGAAAGTGAAAGCTTGTAATCATGATTCCCGGTAAAAGTGGAAAATGTCCAAATTGGTAGAACAAATTAGATGTTCCCCACAAAAACTCGCAAATTTGTCAGACAACTTCCTCGCCATAATGCATAGTGCTGGTACGATTTCGCCCGTCTTTTTTCGAGCGATAAAGACAAGTATCGGCTTCTACCATTAGTTTGTTGAAATCATCGATTAACGTACGAAATGTTGCACTTCCACTTCCGACACCAATGCTAACCGTCAAGTAAAGCGTTTTTTGTTGCCAGATAAACGGTTGCATTTCTACGCCTTTACGGATTTTTTCCGCCATCAGCAGACCATCCACAGGATTCACTGAAGGCACTGCAACCGCAAATTCTTCGCCGCCCATCCGCGCCACCAGCCCTTTATCACCAACTATCTTCTGTATATGCCGGGCAAACACGCTTAAAACTTTATCGCCACATTCATGACCATAGTTGTCGTTTATGCTTTTGAAATAGTCGATATCAAGCAGCATCACCGTCAGATGTTGTGTCTGTTGTAGTGACGGATTTTTTAACGCCTCAAAAAGACCTGAGCGCGAGTAAACCTGGGTGAGAAAATCAAAATCGGCACGCAGAGAAACTTGCTTAACCAGCGAATTAATTGCCGCCACGCTAAAGGAAACCATGATTGGGCAAATTGCCATGGTAGCAATCCCCAGACGAGCGGAGAACATTTGTGGGATAGAGAACGGCGAACCGACGGCGATATCTATCACCGAATTTGCCACCAGCACGATTTCCACCGCTCCCGTCAAAAAAGTCAGCAAACACGTTACCTGCGGGGTATAGCGTACCGCACACCAGATCAATGCAGGCAATGGGAACGCCAGACTCCCCGCACCGCCAATCACTACCGAGGCAATGACCGATACAATGAGCGCAATAAACGGCATCATCTGTTCTGCTTTAAAGCGTGGCAACGCCCTGGGGATCGCCAGCGTCAACATACACGGAACAATTAACACGCCCGTCGAAAACTGTTCGCTAAACCAGTCAGCAAGTAAGGGCCAGAAATCCAGACTATCAATACTTACTGAACCAACCGCCCCGACAATTGCGCATAATAATGCGGCTATAAGGCAATAATTAAACAAGCGTAAGGCACTTACTGGCTCATACTTATTTTTCCCCAGTCGCTTATCCCTCACCACTAACCGAGCCACGGTCACAATAAACATCATATTGGACAAGTTGATGACCAGTGACACTAAACCCCATTCGGTAGTCATCGCATCATAAGCCAGCATCGCCACGTAACTGATTGCATAGTAATGCAGTCGATTGAGCCAGACATACCGGGCAAAAACCCCTGCCATCACGCCATTCAGCGGCCAGAAGAGAGAGAGTTCATGAACCAGACGTAACTCTGCACCAACAAAATAGAACAGCGTGGTTAGCGCAAAAATCGCGATACTATTACGTAGCAAATGGCCTTCCAGGAACAAATGGAAAGTTGAGATGGGGTGTACACGCATTAATTATCTGTCCATACAATTGCAGGCTGCAATTATTTTAACGCAATAAGTAAATTCTCATAAAGGATAGCATGTTCACTGGCAGCGGTGACAAATAAAGATATTAATCCGATACGGCTTTGTCGAAATCTGACATTCTTATGGCTGATTCATCTGAATAACCAGCCAGTGGTAGATAACCGTCACAATATAACGTTGTTGTTCCTCACTTAACGAAACACCCTGCGGAATGTTGTGCCACTTAGCCAGACAGCCGCGACAACATGTTGCTGTAGCATGCTGGGCAATAAACACCGGATGCCCGCGCATGGGAGTTTGCTTGCCATCGTTCGCCGGTAAGGCCGGGGCAAGACGTTTAGCGACAAAATCTGCCGCATGTTGTTCGATAACCGGCGCGCCCTTCTCCAGACAATACTGACGCTCCTTCACGCCTAAACGAAAGCGGGAGCGAAATTTTGAACGGGATAAACGCGCGAAGAGTGGATCAAGAGACTGCATTAGTAAACCGAGCGTCCTAATTGTTTCGTCAATTGTTCAAGTACTGCGATACCGGCAAGAGAGTTACCTGCGTCATCCAGTTCCGGACTCCAGACCGCAATGGCCATTTCATGTGGGACGATCGCCACAATACCGCCACCAACGCCAGATTTCGCCGGAAGTCCCACCCGCCAGGCAAACTCGCCCGCGTTCTGGTACATACCACTGGTTGCCATCAGCGCGTTAATTTGTCGCGCCTGCATTGGCGTCACCACGGGCTCATCGATATGAATAGCCTTCCCCTGATTTGCCAGAAAGACAAACGTTCGGGCCAGCTCAACGCAGCTCATTTTTAGTGCACAGTAGTGAAAGTAGTTTTGCAGTACTGTTGTCACATCATGATGGAAATTGCCAAACGACTTCATCAGCCAGGCTATCGCCGCATTTCTCGCAGAATGCTCGAACTCTGAACGCGCTACCACCGTATCGTAGGCAATATCAGACACACCGCTTAGTCCACGCACCACTTCCAGCATACGTTGCCGTGGGGCGCTTAATCGCCCTTGCAGCATGTCGCAGACCACCAGCGCACCGGCATTAATAAAAGGATTTCGTGGAATACCCTGCTCCATTTCCAGTTGCACCAGGGAATTGAAAGGCGATCCCGACGGATCCTTGCCCACACGTTGCCAAATCTCTTCTTCGGAGTAATGACGCATTGCAACAACGAGGCTGAGCACTTTGGAAATAGACTGAATTGAAAAACGCTCTTGCGCGTCTCCGGCCTGAAAAAGCTGCCCGTCAATGGTACAGATAGCAATGCCCAGTCGGGAACCCTCTACCGTTGCCAGTGCCGGAATATAATCCGCGACTTTCCCCTGACCAATTAGCGGACGTACTTGCCGCAAAATGTTTTCTAAAATTGCATTATCCATGGCGACTGCCACTCTCTGCTCCTTGCTCGCAGGTCTGAAAAGACCTGCGAGTATAACAGAGCTAAATATGTGACGTCAGATCCGGTCTTTCCATACCGTCTGGATATTACAGAACTCATGTAACCCAAAATGGGAAAGTTCACGACCAAAGCCGCTCTTCTTCACACCGCCAAACGCTACCCGTGCATCACTGGCGCTGAAACCATTGATAAACACCCCTCCACATTCCAGACGTGCTGCCATTTGTTTCGCCAGTGCTTCATTAGAGGTAATAATGGTTGCAGAAAGTCCAAACTCGCTGTCATTAGCCAGTTTAACCGCATGTTCAGCATCTTTCGCAATGGTGATTGCCGCGACGGGTCCAAACAATTCTTCACGAAACGCGGTCATTTCTGGCGTGACGTCTGCCAGAACCGTTGCCGGATAGTAGTTTCCTGCGCCTGCTACCTTTTCCCCTCCGAGTAACAGACGGGCGCCCTGTGCCAGTGATTTTTCAACCTGATGATGTAGCTCATCACGCAAATCGAAACGCGCCATCGGTCCGAGGTCGTTTTCCTCATGACTCGGATCGCCCATTTTCAACGCCGATACCGCCGCCACAAAACGTTCGGTAAATGCAGAGGCAATCCCCTCTTCGAGGATAAAGCGTTTTGCTGCTGCACAAACCTGCCCGGTATTCTGATAACGCCCGGCAACCGCGGCTTTCACGGCCAGGTCCAGATCGGCATCGTTAAGCACAATAAATGGGTCGGAACCGCCCAATTCAAGCACACATTTTTTCAGCGCCGCCCCAGCCTGCGCGCCAATGGCTGCTCCCGCACGGACACTTCCGGTGACTGTAACCGCAGCAATGCGCGGGTCTTTAATCATCTGGCTTACACCGTCATTGTCGGCATTCAACCAGCCATATACGCCTTGTGGGATACCTGCATCGTTAAAGACCTGAGCAATTAACTGTGCACAGCCCATCACATTTGGCGCATGCTTAAGCAAATAACCGTTACCTGCCAGGATAATGGGAACAGCCCCTCGCATCACCTGCCATAACGGAAAGTTCCACGGCATAATCGCCAGGATCGTCCCCATAGGACGATATTCAATAACCGCTTGCTGATTTTCTACCTGCGTAGGTTCGCTCTTCAGCATTGCCGGGCCATGCTCTGCATACCAGTCGCACAAGTTTGCTGATTTCGCCACTTCGGCACGCGCCTGTTTGATCGGTTTCCCCATTTCTCGAGTGATCATTTGTGCCATCTCTTCGCTACGGGCGCGCAAAGCCTTACCGAGATCACGCAGTTTTTTCTGCGCGATAATCTACGTTTGTTACGCGCCAGTCGCGAAAGCCTGCCGCCGCGAGCCGAAGTGCGTGTTCAATATCGTCAGCGCCAGCCCACGGCAGTGCAGAAAGTTGTTCGCCATTGGCTGGATTTATTGAAATAGCATGGGTAAGCGGAGTAATGGTCATCCGGGTATCTCCTTCGTGAGTTATGGTCTGAAGATACGCAGATTTACTCTTTCGTGAAAATGAATAATATTAAGCCACTTGTTCACGAATCGAGAATGTTATGGATCTGACCCAACTGGAGATGTTTAACGCCGTTGCCGAGGCTGGCAGCATTACCCAGGCGGCAGCAAAAGTGCATCGTGTGCCATCTAACCTGACGACCCGTATCCGCCAGCTGGAAACAGAACTCGGCGTTGAACTGTTTATTCGCGAGAATCAGCGTTTACGTCTCTCTCCTGCCGGGCATAATTTTTTGCGCTATAGCCAACAAATTCTCGCGTTGGTCGACGAAGCGCGAAATGTTGTTGCTGGCGATGAGCCACAAGGCTTGTTTTCTCTCGGTTCGCTGGAAAGCACCGCAGCGGTACGCATCCCAGCTACACTGGCAGAATTTAACCGTCGTTATCCTAAAATTCAGTTTTCCCTTTCCACTGGCCCTTCCGGAACTATGCTGGACGGTGTACTTGAGGGAAAACTGAATGCGGCATTTATTGATGGTCCGATTAACCATACCGCCATTGACGGGATGCCGGTGTACCGCGAGGAGTTGATGATCGTTACGCCGCAAGGACATACTCCCGTTACCCGCGCCAGTCAGGTTAATGGTTGTAATATCTATGCCTTCCGCGCTAACTGCTCGTATCGCCGCCACTTTGAGAGCTGGTTTCATGCCGACGGCGCAGCGCCGGGGACAATTCATGAGATGGAGTCATATCACGGTATGCTGGCCTGTGTAATCGCCGGAGCGGGAATTGCGCTTATTCCTCGCTCCATGCTGGAAAGTATGCCGGGGCATCATCAGGTAGAAGCCTGGCCATTAGGTGAGCAATGGCGTTGGTTAACGACATGGCTGGTCTGGCGTCGTGGCGCGAAGACTCGTCAGCTTGAGGCGTTTATTGAGCTGCTTGACACATCGCTGGAACAGCATGAAGCGGCAAAATGAGATGTGGATCACAAAGTCATTGTATTCACATCATTAACCGTTTTAAGATCATTTCATCACCTTTTTGCAACTCACCCGATAATCTGTTATGACAACAAACACTGTTTCCCGCAAAGTGGCGTGGCTACGGGTAGTTACGCTGGCAGTAGCCGCCTTCATCTTCAATACTACCGAATTTGTCCCTGTTGGCTTGCTTTCTGACATTGCGCAAAGTTTTCACATGCAAACTGCTCAAGTCGGCATCATGTTGACCATTTATGCATGGGTAGTAGCGCTAATGTCATTGCCTTTTATGCTAATGACCAGTCAGGTTGAACGCCGCAAATTGCTGATCTGCCTGTTTGTGGTGTTTATTGCCAGCCATGTGCTGTCATTTGTATCGTGGAGCTTTACCGTTCTGGTGATCAGTCGAATCGGCGTTGCTTTCGCACATGCTATTTTCTGGTCGATAACGGCGTCTCTGGCGATTCGCATGGCGCCAGCAGGTAAACGAGCGCAGGCGTTGAGTTTAATTGCTACCGGTACAGCTCTGGCAATGGTATTAGGTTTACCCATTGGTCGAATTGTGGGGCAATATTTCGGCTGGCGAACGACGTTTTTTGCCATTGGTATTGGAGCGCTTATCACCCTGCTATGCCTGATTAAGTTACTTCCATTACTCCCCAGCGAGCATTCCGGGTCGTTGAAAAGTCTTCCGCAACTGTTCCGCCGCCCGGCATTGATGAGCATTTATTTGTTGACGGTAGTGGTGGTTACCGCGCATTACACGGCATACAGCTATATCGAGCCTTTTGTGCAAAACGTAGCTGGGTTCAGCGCCAATTTTGCCACCGCATTGCTGTTAATGCTCGGAGGCGCAGGCATCATTGGTAGCCTGATTTTCGGCAAACTCGGCAATCAGTATGCGTCTACGCTGGTGAGTGCGGCAATTGCGTTATTGCTGGTGTGCCTGGCGCTACTGTTACCTGCGGCGAACAGTGAGATGCACCTCGGCGTACTGAGCGTTTTCTGGGGGATTGCGATGATGATCATCGGCCTTGGGATGCAGGTAAAAGTGCTGGCGCTGGCACCGGATGCTACCGACGTTGCGATGGCGCTATTTTCGGGGATATTCAATATTGGTATCGGCGCCGGGGCGCTGGTGGGTAATCAGGTGAGTCTTCACTGGTCGATGTCGATGATTGGCTATGTTGGCGCGGTGCCTGCTCTCGCCGCGTTAATATGGTCAATCGTCATATTCCGCCGCTGGCCAGTGAAACTCGAAGAACAGACACAATAGTTGAAAGGCCCATTCGGGCCTTTTTTAATAGTACGTTTTAATGATTTCCAGGATGCCGTTAATAATAAACTGCACCCCCATACACACCAGTAAGAAGCCCATCAGGCGGGAGATCGCTTCAATTCCCCCCTTGCCCACCAGCCGCATAATTGCGCCAGAGCTACGTAGGCTTCCCCACAAAATGACCGCAACCAGAAAAAAAGATCAGCGGCGGCGCAACCATCAGTACCCAGTCTGCGAAGGTTGAACTCTGACGTACTGTGGACGCCGAACTGATGATCATCGCAATGGTCCCCGGTCCAGCGGTACTTGGCATTGCCAGTGGAACAAAGGCGATGTTGGCACTGGGTTCATCTTCCAGCTCTTCGGATTTGCTTTTCGCCTCCGGTGAGTCAATCGCTTTTTGCTGGGGGAAGAGCATACGGAAACCAATAAAAGCGACAATTAAGCCGCCAGCAATACGCAGACCGGGAATCGAAATCCCGAATGTGTCCATCACCAGTTGTCCGGCATAGTACGCCACCATCAAGATGGCAAAAACATATACCGAGGCCATTAATGACTGACGATTACGTTCGGCGGTGTTCATGTTACCCGCAAGCCCGAGAAACAACGCTACGGTAGTTAACGGGTTAGCTAACGGCAATAACACCACCAGCCCCAGGCCTATCGCTTTAAACAAATCTAACATTGGTGGTTGTCATCCTGTGTCGCTAGTTATCTGCGAAAAGTATAAAGGGTAAACAAGGAGAAAGTTTCACTCTTTAACTAATCTTGCAGCACACTGCGCAATACTTGAACCGATTTAGCAAATCGTGGCATCAAGGGATTCATTCGTTTGACTTATACTTGCCTGGGCAATATTATCCCCTGCAACTAATTACTTGCCAGGGCAACCATTGTGAAAAGTACCAGCGACCTGTTCAATGAAATCATCCCATTAGGTCGCTTAATCCATATGGTTAATCAGAAGAAAGACCGTCTGCTTAACGATTATCTGTCACCGCTCGATATCACCGCGGCACAGTTTAAGGTGCTCTGCTCTATCCGCTGCGCGGCGTGCATTACTCCCGTTGAGCTGAAAAAAGTCCTTTCGGTTGACCTTGGCGCGCTGACCCGCATGTTGGATCGCCTGGTTTGCAAAGGCTGGATTGAGCGGTTGCCGAACCCGAATGACAAGCGTGGCGTGTTGGTGAAACTTACCAGCAGCGGCGCGGCAATATGTGAACAATGCCATCAATTAGTTGGCCAGGACCTGCATCAAGAATTAACAAAAAACCTGACGGCGGACGAAGTGGCAACGCTTGAGCATTTGCTTAAGAAAGTCCTGCCGTAAACAAAAAAAGAGGTATGACGATGTCCAGACGCAATACTGACGCTATTACCATTCATAGCATTTTGGACTGGATCGAGGACAACCTGGAATCACCACTGTCACTGGAAAAAGTGTCAGAGCGTTCAGGTTATTCCAAATGGCACCTGCAACGGATGTTTAAAAAAGAAACCGGCCATTCATTAGGTCAATACATCCGCAGCCGTAAGATGACAGAAATCGCGCAAAAGCTGAAAGAAAGCAACGAGCCCATCCTCTATCTGGCAGAACGTTATGGTTTCGAGTCACAGCAAACGCTGACTCGCACCTTCAAAAATTACTTTGATGTTCCGCCACATAAATATCGGATGACCAATATGCAGTGCGAGTCGCGGTATTTGCATCCATTGAATCATTACAACAGTTAATAAAAATGTGACAACGTCACTGAGGCAATCATGAAACCACTTTTATCCGCAATGGTAACCGCGCTTATTCTCTTTTCCGCGCAGAGCTTTGCGGAGCAAACCTCGCAACCGGTCGTTACTTCCTGTGGCGATGTGGTGATTGTTCCCCCATCGCAGGAACAACCACCGTTCGATTTAAATCACATGGGTACAGGCAGTGACAAATCGGATGCGCTGGGCGTGCCCTATTATAACCAACACGCCATGTAGTTTATTCAGGCCCCGGCATATCGGGGCTTGTTAGCCTCTCACCTTCACCGCTTTACGCCACCGCAAACCAAACACATTGATATACAGTCCGGTCATAATAAGCACGGCACCTAAGAATTGCAGGCCTGTTAGGCGTTCATCCAGCAGTAACGCTGCACTTGCCAGACCGACTACCGGCACCAGTAATGATAATGGTGCGACACGCCATGTTTCATAGCGTCCAAGCAGCGTACCCCAGATCCCATAACCAACTATCGTCGCCACAAATGCCAGATACATCAACGCCAGAATGGTGGTCATGTCGATAGTGACCAGACTGTGAATCATTGTTTCCGAGCCATCGAGAATGAGCGAGGCGACAAAAAACGGGATTATAGGGATTAATGCGCTCCAGACGACCAGAGACATCACTGCCGGACGGGATGAATGAGACATGATCTTTTTATTGAAGATATTGCCACTCGCCCAACTAAATGCCGCCGCCAGGGTCAAAATAAAACCGAGCATCGCCACATGCTGACCGTTAAAGCTATCTTCGATTAACACCAGTACGCCAAAAATCGCTAACGCAATCCCCGCCAGTTGCTTACCGTGCAGCCGTTCGCCAAAAGTAAAAGCACCGAGCACGATAGTAAAAAAACGCCTGAGCCTGTAAGACCAGCGAGGCTAGTCCTGCCGGCATACCGAAGTTAATGGCGCAAAAGAGAAAGGCAAACTGCGCAAAACTGATGGTTAAACCATACCCCAGCAGTAAATTCAGCGGTACTTTTGGCCGCGCCACGAAAAAGATTGCCGGGAAGGCGACCAGCATAAAGCGTAAACCGGCCAGCATCAGCGGTGGCATGTTATGGAGCCCCACTTTGATGACCACAAAATTAAGCCCCCATACAACGACGACTAATAGCGCCAACAACCCATCTTTCCGCGACATTTTCCCGCCTCTGAATTTTCATTTTTTGTCAGCAATCAACTTAGCTGAATTTACTTTTCTTTAACAGTTCATTCGTTAATCACCGTTTACCACGGCATTAATGGCAAATAAGTCGCTATACTTCGGATTTTTGCCATGCTATTTCTTTACATCTCAAAAACAAAACATAACGAAATGCATTGTCGGACAGCCAAATGAACTTATCTCTGAGACGCTCTACTTGCGCCCTTCTCGCCTCGTCGTTGTTATTAACTATCGGACGCGGCGCTACGCTGCCATTTATGACTATTTACTTGAGTCGCCAGTACAGCCTGGGTGTCGATCTCATTGGTTATGCGATGACAATTGCGCTCACTATTGGCGTCGTTTTTAGCCTCGGTTTTGGTATCCTGGCGGATAAGTTCGACAAGAAACGCTATATGTTACTGGCAATTACGGCCTTCGCCAGCGGTTTTATCGCCATTCCCCTGGTGGACAGCGTCACACTGGTGGTACTTTTTTTCGCACTCATCAACTGTGCCTATTCCGTTTTTGCCACTGTATTGAAAGCCTGGTTTGCCGACAATCTTTCATCCACCAGCAAAACGAAGATCTTCTCGATCAACTACACCATGCTCAACATTGGCTGGACCGTCGGCCCACCATTCGGCACCCTGTTAGTCATGCAGAGCATCAATCTGCCCTTTTGGCTGGCAGCTATCTGCTCAGCGTTTCCCGTGGTTTTCATTCAAATTTGGGTAAAGCGCAGCGAGAAAATCATCGCCACAGAAACAGGCAGCGTCTGGTCGCCAAAGGTTTTGTTACGGGATAAAGCGCTGCTGTGGTTCACCTGCTCGGCCTTTCTGGCTTCTTTCGTGAGCGGTGCCTTTGCCTCTTGTATCTCGCAATATGTGATGGTCATAGCGGATAGTGGTTTTGCTGAAAAAGTGGTCGCAGTGGTCCTGCCTGTTAATGCCGCGATGGTGGTTACGTTGCAGTATTCCGTTGGGCGACGAATTAACCCGACCAACATCCGCGCGCTGATGACGGTAGGCACACTCTGTTTTGTCGTCGGGCTGGTCGGTTTTATTTTTTCCGGAAACAGCCTGCTATTGTGGGGAATTTCAGCCGCGGTATTTACTGTTGGTGAAATTATTTATGCTCCCGGTGAGTATATGTTGATTGACCATATTGCGCCGCCTGGAATGAAAGCCAGCTATTTTTCCGCTCAGTCATTAGGCTGGTTGGGTGCAGCGGTAAATCCATTAGTGAGTGGTGTGGTACTGACCACTCTCCCGTCTTCCTCGCTGTTTATCATCCTGGCGGTAGTCATCATTGCCGCGTGGGCGCTGATGTTAAAAGGTATTAATGCCAGACCCCAGGGGCAGCCAGCACTCTGTTGACATTCGTGCCGTGCCACTACTGGCACGGTTTTGCTAATTATTATTCTGAGGCAAAGGCATAGCCTTCCCTCGCCGAGCGGGTAAATATGAGTCCGCGCACTTTTTTGAGACGTTTTGAGGCGTTAACCGGCATGACGCCCGCCCGCTGGCTGCTCAATGAGCGCTTAATACGAGTACAGGATTATCTGCAAAATTCGGCTTTTAACATCGATAAAATTGCCGAGCTGACGGGTTTTGGCAATTCAGCGTTATTGCGTCATCACTTTCACCAACGTTTTTTATTATCCCCTTCTCAATATCGTAAAAACAGCCGTTCCCCATCACAATAACCGCCTGATTCAGCCTTTGTTTAGGTAACCTCTGCTAATATCTTTCTCATTGAAATGAAAATTAAGGTAAGCGAGGAAACACACCACACAATAAACGGAGGAAAATAATGTTGGGTAATATGAATGTTTTTATAGCTGTTCTGGGAATAATTTTATTTTCTGGCTTTCTGGCCACATATTTCAGCTACAAATGGGATGACTAATGAACGGAGATAATCCCTCACCTAACCGGCCCCCTTGTTACAGTTGCGTGCAAGGGGCCTGATTTTTTGACGGCGAAAAAAAACCGCCAGTAAACCGGCGGTGAATGCTTGCATGGATCGATTTGTGTTTTGCTTTTACGCTATCAGGCATTTCTCTGCGCTGGTAACGGTTCTTTGACACAGTAGCATTATTTTTCTCAATGAATGTTAAACAGAGCTTAAACTCGGGCTATCACACTCTGCTCATCAATAAACATACAGCGATTTCTCCCGGTCTGCTTGCCTTCGTACATTGCTCTGTCAGCCCTTCCAATAACCACATCCAACGGTTCTTCAGGAAATGCGCGGCTCACGCCAGCGGTCACTGTTATTGGGATATGTCCGCCAGGATGCGCTATGGCATGGTTATCAACTAACTGACAAATACGTAGCCCAGCACGACACGCCTCATCATCATTTTGCGCTTTGATGATAATAATAAACTCTTCACCACCATAGCGATAAACCGTATCGTAGTCACGCGTCCAACCGGCTAAGTAAGTCGCCAGGGTTCGTAATACCACATCACCGATTAAATGCCCGTAGGTATCATTAACCAGTTTAAATCGGTCTATATCCAGCAGCATTAAATAAAGATTCAATGGTTCAGCATTACGTAATTGATGATCAAAGGATTCATCAAGCACCCGACGGCCAGGTAATCCCGTCAATACATCCATATTGCTGCGAATAGTCAGCAAATAAATTTTGTAATCTGTTAATGCTGCGGTAAAAGAAAGCAACCCTTCCTGAAATTCGTCAAAATGAACTTCTTGCCAGCGATTTTCGACAATAGCCAGCATTAATTCCCGACCACAGTTATGCATATGCTGATGGGTAGAGTCTATTATCCGAACATAGGGTAATTCATCACTATCGAGTGGTCCATGATGATCAAGCCACCGACCAAACTGGCACAGTTCATAAGAATGGTTATCCGTAATTTCTGGCTGACTGGTATCTCTCGCTACCACGCTATGGAACATACTCACCAGCCACTGGTAATGGGCATCGATAGCCTTATTGAGATCTAACAAGATAGCATCGATTTCCGTTGTCTTCTTGATCATTACCACTCCTTTTTCACAATTCTTTATGCGTTCTATTGTAACGAAAGAAAAGAAAATTTATGTCAACAATTCCATAGAAAAAACATTAATTAATGGATAAAAATATAACGGCGTGATTTAAAACAAAATAAACAGAAAAAAGTGATTAAATCTGTCAGAACACGTTAAATTCAAGCCAGAAGATATAATACCGATTATGCCAAAGGGAAGAAGGTAATGGCCTGAAAGATTAGGTCTTTTGGCAGTATTATAAATCCAATTATTTCTGCAAATGTACGCAGATCCCGGATAACTAAAAAAGAAATGAACAGCATATTATAATATAGCACCGGACTGGATGTAGCCCGGTGCTATATGGAGGAATTATACGTTCAAGCCGCGATGTTGCAGCATCGGTGTAATCTGTGGTGCCTTACCTCGCCATTGGCGATACAGGTGTTCTAAATCTTCGCTATTACCTTTGGAAAGGATAGCATCGCGAAAACGTTGCCCATTTTCACGCGTTAACCCCCCCTCCTCGACAAACCATTGATAACCATCGTCTGCCAGCATTTGCGTCCACAGATACGCGTAGTAACCCGCCGCATATCCGCCACCAAAAATGTGAGCGAAATAACTGCTGCGATAACGCGGCGGTACAGCGGGAAGATCCATGTTTTCCGCCGCCAGCGCCCGAAGCTCGAAATCGTCCACGTCCTGGCGTGCTTCATTCTCCTCCAGACAATGCCAGCGCATATCAAGAAGCGCAGCGCTAAGTAACTCGCTCATCTCGTAGCCTTTATTGAACAGGCTGGCATTGCGCATTTTCTGTTGTAACTCTTCCGGCATGGTTTCTCCGGTTTGGTAATGCCTCGCATAGCGAGAGAATACCTGCGGATTTGTCGCCCAGTGTTCGTTGATTTGTGAAGGGAACTCGACGAAATCACGCGGCGTGTTGGTGCCAGAAAGCGTCGCATAACGTTGGCTGGCAAACAGGCCGTGCAGCGTATGACCAAATTCATGGAATAAGGTTATAACATCGTCCCACAATAACAATGCAGGTTCGCCTGTCGCTGGTTTCTGATAATTGCAAACATTGTAAATAACGGGACGTGTGTCATTGAGCGTAGATTGCTCAACAAAATTCCCCATCCACGCGCCGCCGCTTTTGGAATCACGGGCAAAGAAATCACCGTAAAATAGCGCAAGACCGACTCCGTTATGGTCAAATATTTCCCATACGCGCACATCCGGGTGATAGACCGGTATATCAAAGCGCTCGACAAATTTAATGCCGAAAAGCTGATTTGCAGTCCAGAATACCCCCTCATTCAACACTGTGTTCAATTCGAAATAAGGCTTGAGCTGCGCTTCATCGAGACAGAATTTCTCGCGTCTTACCTGCTCGGCATAAAATGCCCAGTCCCACGGCTGGACGCTAAATCCGCCTTGCTGCTTTTCGATAACCGCCTGAATAGACGCCAGTTCATCGTCTGCTCGCTTACGCGCGGCCGGGACAATTTCACGCATGAAGTTAAGTGCTGCTTCGGGTGTTTTTGCCATCTGGTCAGCGATTTTCCACGCAGCATAATGAGGGAAACCAAGCAGTTTCGCCTGCTGCGCGCGGATCTCCACCAGCCGTGTAATAATAGCTCGGGTATCGTTAGCGTCTTTTTTTTCTGCCCGAGTCCAGCCCGCAGTGAACAGTTTTTCACGCGTCGCGCGATCGCGCAGTTCGGCTAGCGCCGGTTGCTGGGTGGTATTCAGCAGTGGGATAAGCCACTTGTTATCCAGACCTTTCTCGCGCGCTGCATCCGCCGCCAGGGCAATATCTTGCTCACTCATCCCGGCCAGTTGCCCAATATCGTCAACCACCAGCCCACCGGATTTGTTCGCCGCTAATAACCGCTGGTTAAACTGACTGATAAGGGTCGCCGCCTCTGTATTCAGCACTTTTAATTTTGCCTTATCGGCCTCTGCAAGTTTGGCCCCGGCAAGAACAAAACGTTGATGAATCACCTCGACCAGTCGAATAGATTCGCTATCAAGACGCAGAGATTCACGGCGCTGCCAGATGGCATCGACCCGAGCGAACAATTCGCCGTTCAGGTAAATGTCATTAGCCAGTTCCGCAAGTTCTGCCGAGAACTGTTCATCAAGACGCTGTAATTCATCGTTGGTATGCGCCGAGGTCATAGCGAAGAAGACGCTGGTGACACGTGTGAGTAATTCCCCGCTCTTTTCAAGAGCCAGAATAGTGTTAGTAAAATCGGGCGTCTGTGGGTTTAACGCTATCGCTTCTATCTCAACCCGCTTCTGCCGCATCCCCTCGTCGAATGCCGGGCGATAGTGATGATTTGCAATCTGATCAAAATGGGGCGCCATATAAGGCAGCGTGCTCTGCGTAAGAAAAGGATTCGTCGTTGACATTTTCTACTCCTGAAAACGAGGTGTTCCATAGCGTAGGCTTACTGATAACGGAGTGCAATGTTGCAAACCAGTATTACCCGCTCTTAAGCATCACGTGCTATGTTAGTGACACACAAAAGCGTTGAGGAACAGTGAGATGATCGTTTTAGTAACTGGAGCAACGGCAGGTTTTGGTGAATGCATTACTCGTCGTTTTATTCAACAAGGGCATAAAGTTATCGCCACTGGTCGTCGTCAGGAGCGGTTGCAGGAGTTAAAAGACGAGCTGGGCGATAATCTGTATATTGCCCAACTGGACGTCCGTAACCGCGCCGCCATTGAAGAAATGCTGGCATTGCTTCCTGCCGAGTGGAGTGACATTGATATTCTGGTGAACAATGCTGGACTGGCGCTGGGTATGGAACCTGCACATAAAGCGAGCGTTGAAGACTGGGAAACCATGATTGATACCAACAATAAGGGCCTCGTGTATATGACGCGCGCAGTCCTGCCGGGCATGGTTGAGCGCAATCGTGGTCACATTATTAACATTGGTTCAACGGCGGGTAGCTGGCCATATGCAGGTGGCAACGTCTACGGCGCGACAAAAGCGTTTGTTCGTCAGTTCAGCCTGAATTTACGCACAGATCTGCACGGTACGGCAGTACGTGTCACAGACATCGAACCAGGGCTGGTGGGTGGCACCGAATTTTCCAATGTCCGCTTTAAAGGCGATGACGGCAAAGCAGAAAAAACCTATCAAAATACCGTTGCACTGACGCCAGAAGATGTCAGCGAAGCCGTCTGGTGGGTAGCCACTCTCCCCGCTCACGTTAACATCAATACCCTGGAAATGATGCCGGTTACCCAAAGCTATGCCGGGTTGAATGTCCATCGGCATTAATTTTTATACCCGGCCTCACCGCCGGGTTATTGCTTGTCACAAAAAAGTGGTAGACTCTTGCAGTTAACCCACTCAAAAGCAATAACGAATGACCGTCGAAACACAACTTAATCCCACACAGCCTGTCAATCAGCAAATTTACCGTATTCTTCGCCGCGACATTGTGCATTGTCTGATTGCACCAGGTACGCCATTGTCGGAAAAAGAAGTTTCTGTTCGTTTCAATGTGTCACGCCAGCCGGTTCGCGAAGCCTTCATTAAACTGGCTGAAAACGGCCTGATTCAAATTCGCCCGCAGCGTGGCAGCTACGTCAATAAAATCTCCATGACCCAGGTTCGCAATGGCAGTTTTATTCGACAGGCCATTGAGTGTGCGGTGGCACGGCGGGCAGCGAGCATGATCACTGAAAGCCAGTGCTACCAACTTGAGCAAAATCTTCACCAGCAACGCATTGCCATTGAGCGCAAACAACTGGATGATTTTTTTGAACTTGATGACAACTTCCATCAACTCCTTACCGATATTGCTGACTGTCAGCTCGCGTGGGACACCATTGAAAACCTGAAAGCGACCGTTGACCGGGTGCGCTACATGAGTTTTGACCACGTTTCGCCGCCGGAAATGCTGCTTCGCCAGCACATGGATATTTTCTCTGCGCTGCAAACACATGATGGTGACGCCGTTGAAAAGGCAATGGCATTGCACTTGCAGGAGATTAGCGAGTCCGTACAGCTAATACGCCAGGAAAATAGCGACTGGTTCAGCGAAGAGTAATTCTTTACCTCTCATCCCATTCGGGGTGAGAGTTCATTCCCCTTCTTCTGGTTTATGCAAGCATCAAAAAAGATGTGAACTTGATCATAAACAAAAAAAAAATTCACTCGACAGGAGTATTTATATTGCGCCCGTTACGTGGGCTTCGACTGTAAATCAGAAAGGAGAAAACACCTATGACGACCTACGATCGTAACCGTAACGCAATCACTACTGGCAGCCGTGTTATGGTTAGCGGCACCGGTCACACTGGCAAGATCCTGTCGATTGATACTGAAGGTCTGACCGCAGAGCAAATCCGCCGCGGTAAAACCGTAGTAGTTGAAGGTTGTGATGAAAAACTCGCACCTCTGGACCTGATTCGTCTCGGCATGAACTAAGCGTGTGAATGCCGCCATCGGCGGCATTGCTGTCACTTATCACTTCACCGCATATTTCGCCACGGTCGCTTTCGCACCATGCGCTAATAAAGACAAATACGCTTCCGTCACCTTTGCAGTGAACAATGCATTGTTCGGCAAATCATCACCAAATATCGCATTAATCACCATCAAGGACTGCACGCGCGCTTTCCCTTCTGCACTACTTTGCACGGCCTTCTGAATGGCCGGTAATAACGGGTCGCTGATTTCGATGGGATTACCCTGCTCATCAACACCGCCGACATATCGCATCCAACCAGCGACGCCAAGCGCCAACAAATCGAACGCGCTGCCCTGTTTCAGATGCCAGCGAATGGAATCCAGCATACGCTGTGGGAGTTTCTGACTGCCATCCATCGCAATCTGCCAGGTTCGATGGCGTAACGCTGGATTACTGTAGCGTTCAATTAGTCGATCCGCATAATTTTGCAGATCCACGCCCTGCACTTTCAGCGTCGGCGCCTGTTCCTGCAACATCAAGGCATGTGCCGCACGGCGATAATTTTCATCTTCCATGCAGTCGTTAATATGCTGATATCCGGCCAGATAGCCCAGATACGCCAGGAATGAGTGGCTGCCATTGAGCATACGCAGTTTCATCTCTTCATAAGGCAGCACATCGCTGACCAGTTCAGCACCGGCTTTTTGCCATTCCGGACGTCCGGCAACAAAGTTATCTTCAATAACCCACTGACGGAACGGTTCACAGGCAACACCTGCTGGATCGCGCACGCCGGTAAGGTGCTCAATTTTATTCAGCGTTTCTGCCGTCACCGCCGGAACAATGCGATCAACCATTGTCGAAGGAAAAGTCACGTTTTCGACAATCCATTGCGCCAGTTCTGTATCGACTGCATGCGCGTAAGAAGTGACAACGTCACGCATCACATGACCATTTTCCGGCATATTGTCGCACGACATTACCGTAAATGCCGGTAAGCCTGCGGCCTTGCGCCGGGCCAGCGCCTCCACAATAACCCCTGCCTGCCGTTTTCGGCTGGTGGGGAGTTATTTAGATCGTCAACGATCATCGGATGATCCAGCATTAACTGCCCGGTCGCCGGAGAGTGAAAATAGCCTTTCTCTGTAATAGTCAGAGAAACAATTGCAATTTGCGGTTCGCACATGGCAGCAAGCACAGCTTCTAAACCGTCTATTTGCACGTGCAACGCTTTTTTCACTACCCCCACAACACGAGCGGTCCAGGCATCGGCCGACATTTCCGCAACGGTATAGAGATTATCTTGCTGTTTTAGATCGGCGATTTGTTGTTCACCGCCAATCAGGTTCACTTCATAGTAGCCCCAATCGCTGTGATGCTGGGCAGCCAGGATATCGGCATACACTCCCTGATGCGCGCGATGAAATGCGCCAAAACCTAAATGAACAATTTTGGGCGCCAGGTTATTACGATCATAAACAGGGAGTGTCGCTTTTGCTGATAACAAATTATTTCCCATGACAATTCCTTTAATTTCAATATGGCAAGCTGAATGGTTTGTTATATGAATAAAAAATCCCTCCTCACTAAGAGAAGGGATTCTGGATTTACAGACTTGTTGAAGGTTGCGCAGCTCTTACAACGCGCGGTTGATCTTCTGCCGCATCTTCCAGCGCACTCAAATCGCGGTCTTTAACTTCTGGCATTTTCAGCGCGGAGATTAAACCGATAACAGAATAAGCCATAATCATTATCGCAATGGGATACCAGGATTCAGTCATGGTGCAGAAAATACCCGCCAGGATAGGACCGAAACCGGAGGCAATAAGACCACCAATTTCTTTAGAAATTGCCATCCGGGTAAAGCGGTTTTTACAGCCGAACATCTCTGCCATAGTAATGTTTTCCAGGGCAAATAATCCCAATACCGCACAGTTATGAATCACAATCAACGCAACCATGATGGTGCTCGGGGCATAGCTTTTATCGACGATAATAGACAGCATTGGCCACGCCAGCACAATGGCTGAAGTATTCATAATAATGTAGGGAATACGACGACCAATTTTATCGGACAACCATCCCAGGAATGGAATAGTCATAAAACCGATAATTGAGCTGATCATTAAGGCATCTGTCGGAATCGCTTTATTAAACAGCAACGTCTGTACTAAATAACCTGCAAGGAATGTTTGAATCAAGCCGGAGTTTCCTGCCTGCCCAAAACGAAGACCCGTTGCCAGCCAAAAAGATTTGCTCTGGAACATACTACCAGAAGGCACAGCTTTTGGCGCAGGTTGCTGACTGTCATTAACCTTCTCAAATACCGGGCTTTCTTTCAGGTTCATACGCAGCCAGATAGCAAAGACCATCACGACCACACTCGCCAGGAACGGTATACGCCATCCCCATGCCAGCAGTTCTTCTTTACTGAGAATAAAGAACATAAAGGCCCAGATTGCTGTTGCGCTCAAGGTTCCGCAGTTCGTTCCCATCGCGACGAACGAGGAGATAATCCCGCGCTTTCCTTTTGGTGCATATTCAGCAAGCATAGTACCAGCCCCAGAAATTTCCGCGCCAGCTCCCAACCCCTGAATAATACGCAGCGTCACCAGCAAGATGGGCGCAAAAACACCAATCTGCGCATAGGTCGGCAACACGCCAATTAGGGTGGTACAGATCCCCATCATGGTAATGGTAATAAAGAGTACTTTTTTACGCCCTATTCTGTCGCCCATTTTGCCGAAAATAAATGCTCCGACAATACGTGCCACATAGCCTGCACCGTAGGTTCCCATTGCCAGAATTAACGCCATTGCGGTTGATGATTCCGGGAAAAATATTTCATGAAACACTAACGCTGCGCCGAGCGAATATAGCTGAAAATCCATGAATTCAAGCGCAGTCCCCAACCATCCCGACACTGCTGCTTTCACCAAATCCTTAGTGCTTCTTTCGTGTTTTTCTATTGTCATAATGGATATCTCTAAATAAGAGGTAAGATGCGTACTACTTACTCGCTGTTATTGGTATTATTCAGAAAAAGTAAGTAAGACTTTGCAGCAATGTTTTTGATCCTGTTCAAATAAACTTATGGCATCAGCAACATGCTGAAAATCAAACGTGTGGGTAATTAATTTTTCTGGTTTAATTAACCCTTTGCTTAACCAGTCGATCACGACCGGGAATTTGTTAGCATTTAACCGGGAGGAAAAAATAGAAAGTTCTTTTCCGGTAATTCCCTGCTGAATGACTTCAGACGGTTCACTGGAGAAGCCCATTAACACAATACGTGCCGCTGGAGAAGCCAATGTAACCGCTTCTTTCAAAATTGACGGATGGCAAGCAGCATCAATAATTAATGTTGGCTTGATTCCTTTTTCAGCGAATATTTCACCAAGCGGAGTCTGACCATTATTAATCGCCCAATCCGCCCCGCTCTCTTTCGCTTTTTCCAGTCGTTCATCAATGCGATCGGCAACAATCACGTTTTTGACGTTATAAACACCCTTTAATACCTGAACAATAGTCAGGCCAATCGGACCTGCGCCATAAACCAGCACGGTGTCATCTTCAGTAGGTTTACCGTGTCCGGTTACGTTCGCCGCAATGGTAAAGGGCTCGATCATTACCGCAAATTTATCTGCCACTGCATCGGGGATTTTCCACGCATTTTTTGCCGGAACAACGGCATATTCACTGAAACCACCGTCAGCGTGAACACCTAATACAGCTAGCGTTGTACAAACATTCGGTTTACCAATTGAGCACGGATAGCAATGCCCACAGCTCACTACCGGATCTACCGCAACACGTTCACCGATCCGGCTGTTTTCAATACCTTCGCCGACGGCATCAATCACGCCAAAAAATTCGTGGCCAATGACGCGCGGATATTTCGCAAACGGATTATGACCGCGATAAATATGGCTATCAGAGCCACAAATACCGGCCAGTTTCACTTTTACCCGTACTTCACCCGCAGACGGGTTGGGTATTTCACGTTCGATAATTGCCAGTTGATTTGGTTTTTCAATTAAAATACTTTTCATTATTTTTCTCCTTACCAGTTCCACAGCGTGCCATCTTCCAGACGTGCGACTGGCAGATAAGCGGGTTCGTAGGGGTATTTTGCTGCCAGCTTTTCATCAAACTCGATGCCAAGACCCGGTTTGTCGCCCGGATGCATATAGCCGTTATCGAAAGTCCAGTTATGCGGGAAGACTTCGAGCATTTGTTCTGAATAGCCCATATATTCCTGAACACCGAAATTCGGCACCCACAGATCAAAGTGCAGCGCCGCAGCCATGCAGACAGGCGACAAATCAGAAGGACCGTGTGAGCCAGTGCGTACCTGATACAGGGATGCGAAATCAGCGATCCGACGCATACCGGTGATGCCGCCCGCATGAGTCAGCGTAGTGCGGATATAGTCGATGAGTTGTTCTTCTATCAGTTGTTTGCAGTCCCAAATGCTATTGAAGACTTCACCCACCGCAATTGGCGTGACGGTGTGTTGGCGAATGAGGCGGAAACACTCCTGGTTTTCCGCAGGCGTCGGGTCTTCCATCCAGAACATGCGATAATCTTCAATGCTTTTACCAAAACGCGCCGCTTCAATAGGCGTTAAACGATGGTGCATGTCATGCAGCAGATGTTCATCAAAACCAAACTTGTTACGTACCGCGTCGAACAGTTTTGGCATGAAGTCGAGATATTTTTCCGTCGACCACAACTGCTCCTCCGGCCACTGCCCTTTTGTCGCAGGTTCATAAGCCAAACCTTTGCCTTTGGACATGCCATAGGTGGTCTTCATACCTGGAATGCCGCACTGTACGCGGATGGCTTTGAATCCCTGTTCCTGATGACGAGCATAATCATCCAGTGCCTCATCAATGGAGTGACCGGTTGTGTGACAATAAACCATAACCCCTTCGCGAGACGCGCCACCCAGTAACTGATAAAGCGGCATGTTGGCGGCTTTGGCTTTAATGTCCCACAGCGCCATATCAACAGCCGAAATGGCCGACATGGTGACTGGACCGCGACGCCAGTACGCCCCTTTATAGAAAAACTGCCAGATATCTTCGATACGGTGAGCATCGCGGCCTATAAGCTGCGGACAAAGGTGATCTTGCAGATAAGACGCAACGGAAAGCTCGCGTCCATTCAGTGTGGCATCGCCAAGACCGGTAATACCGTCCTCGGTGGTGATTTTTAAGGTGACGAAATTACGCCCCGGACAGGTAACAAAAACTTCAGCCCTTACGATCTTCATGTTCGATTCCTTGCATCGCTTGTCGTGATGCATGAAATCTACGCAACTGAGCTACTACCATACAAGTATAAATATTGGAAAAGGGAAGCGTGATCACAAAAAAAAGAGTGTATTTGCGCAGTGAATAAATCTAAAAAAAACCAGACTTTGCTGTTATCCTGGACACCGGGTAGAGCATATCTTATTAATAATAAAAGACATTGGTCATTCCCGACAAAATCAAGCTCGCCCCCAGCCAGCAACAATAATCAACATCCCACATAGCGCGACCAATGCTCCAGTCCAGTCGTAGAGACTGAGTTTTACGCCATCCACAACCCGCAGCCACAGCAGCGCCGTGCAAACATAAACGCCACCATAAGCTGCATACACTCGCCCACTGGCCGCCGGATGCAATGTTAACAGCCAGACGAAAAGCGCCAGGGAAATCCCCGCCGGAACCAGCAGCCATACGCTGGCGTTCCGTTTAAGCCATAGCCAGGGCAGGAAGCATCCGACAATTTCACACAAGGCGGTAGCAAAAAACAGTAACGTTGTTTTAATCATCTTTGTCACTCATTGACATCATGTATATTTATGGCTCGACATAATATCATCACCCTATACATCCTTCTGGTACGTTTTGCGTTCGCAGTGGATCGTGTAAAATCCCCTTTAAACATTCATGTAAGGAATGAATCATGAATATTACTTTCTGCAAACGGCTCGGACTGCTCGCTTTTCTGCTACCTTGCGCACTGGCATTTAGCGCAACGACTCATGCAGAAACCAATAAACTGGTGATTGAGTCTGGCGACAGCGCACAGAGTCGCCAACAGGCGACAATGCAAAAAGAGCAATGGAATGAAACTCGCAATCTGCGTCAAAAAGTCAATAAACGCACCGAGAAAGAATGGGATAAGGTTGACGCCGCATTCGATAGCCGCGATAAATGCGAACAAAGTGCCAACATTAATGCCTACTGGGAACCGAATACTTTACGTTGCCTGGACCGTCGTACTGGCCGCGTAATTACCCCCTAAACTGTTATTGATATAAGGAATGTAAGGACACGTTATGACAAGCGCCCACAGTGTTAAGCTACGTCCGCTGGAGCGTGAAGATTTACGCTATGTGCATCAACTCGACAATAACGCCAGTGTGATGCGTTACTGGTTTGAGGAACCCTACGAAGCCTTTGTTGAACTCTCTGATCTGTACGATAAACATATTCACGATCAGAGTGAGCGTCGTTTCGTGGTGGAGTGCGATGGTGAAAAAGCGGGTCTGGTGGAACTGGTTGAAATTAACCATGTCCACCGCCGCGCAGAATTTCAGATAATCATCTCCCCGGAATACCAGGGTAAAGGTCTGGCAACACGCGCAGCAAAATTAGCAATGGATTATGGCTTCACTGTTCTTAATCTCTATAAGCTGTATCTGATTGTCGATAAAGAAAATGAAAAAGACGATTCACATTTACCGTAAGCTCGGTTTTACGGTCGAAGGTGAACTGATGCATGAATTCTTTATTAATGGTCAATATCGCAATGCCATTCGCATGTGTATATTCCAGCATCAGTATCTGGCGGAACATAAAACGCCGGGTCAGGCAATGCTGAAGCCGACCGCGCAATAGCGTTAATAATAATCAATGGTATTTTTGATTGTGTAAACCCGTTCGACGGCGGGTTTTTCCGCTTCATCAACAATGATCAATTGGCAGTCCACCGGATTGGCGTGGCTGTCATATTCACAGCTTTGCTTAACATTACCCACTTGTTGATTATTCAGTAAAGTAACCGCCGTGTAATCGAGTTTTTTGATCGGATCAGTTGACGGTGTTGCAGTGACTGATAACGTTTTATCGTTGCTTACTGTGGTTTTACCCAGCGGATAGCCCTGTTCATCATACCTATAATCCACCTTCATCTGTTTGCTGCTGGCTTTAACTACAAAGCCATTATCGTCGGTTTCCCAACTCACTCCGGCGGAAGGTAATTCTGCTAACTGACATTTACCCTGTAAACGTACTTTTTTCTCCAGTGTCTGCGCGTCACGGTAATAATTCGCATCCAGCACTAAGGCAACCACGGTATTATTTTCCAGATCCAATAATTCAAGCGAATCGAAGCAACCTTCTTCCGATAAGCTGCCTGAAACACGTTTCGTCACTTCCCCTTGTTCATTCATCAATGTCTGGGTGAAATCTTTAACCGGACCACGCAGCGGATCAAAATCAAATTCATTAGAGAAACTGGCCATCTCTGGCGTAAAAGAAAACGTCACTTCTGCGCGATCGCATCCTGTAAGCATTATCGCGAGCAAACATGGCAGTAATTTGAAATTCACTTTAGTCACCAGACAGTAGAGATTATTATCAATCATAGTAGTAAATACAGTACTTTACACGTGAAATGCTATGCTTAGTGAGTAATATTCATTTAAGGAGCCAATGATGAAAATCTCAACTTATTGCGCCGCACTACTGCTCACAATTGCCTCACCCGCCGTGCTGGCCGCGCCAGATTCTTGTGAACGGATAAAGAGCGATATTTCACAGCGTATTATCAATAACGGTGTGCCAGAAAGTAGCTTTACTTTAAGTATTGTGCCGAATGATCAGGTCGATCAGCCTGACACCAGGGTGGTTGGCCATTGTGCCAATGATACGCATAAAATTCTCTATAACCGCACCACCAGCGGTAACAATTCTGCCCCTGCACAACCGACTCAGGATGGTGCAACTGCCGAACCGCAGTAAAAAGTATGATGGACGCTGGCGCGTCTTATCAGGTCTACATTCTGCAACGTGCTTGTGTTAGGGTTAACTCTCAAACCGGGCGGTGAGATGATCGGGCGAGCGCTATTTTATGGCCTGCATATGACTGTCGGAATGGCCGTCGCAGGTTAACAACTTGGTGCGGAGTAAGCCGCACGTTTCAGGATGATAGGAATGACGCATTTTTCACAACAAGATAATTTTTCTGTCGCGGCGCGTGTGCTGGGGGCGCTGTTTTATTACGCCCCAGAAAGCGAGGAAGCCGCGCCTCTGGTTTCTGCAATGACCAACGATGGGTGGGAAACTCAGTGGCCTCTACCGCAAATGTCTTTAGTACCGCTGGTAACGGCTTTTCAGCAACAGAGTGAAGAGTCGCGTACGCAGGCCTGGCAGCGTTTATTCGTTGGCCCGTGGGCGTTGCCGTCCCCGCCGTGGGGATCGGTCTGGTTGGATCGTGAATCGGTACTGTTTGGCGATTCAACGTTGGCGCTTCGTCAATGGATGCGCGAAAAAGGCATTCAGTTTGAGATGAAGCAAAACGAACCTGAAGATCATTTTGGTTCCTTGCTACTGATGGTGGCCTGGCTGGCGGAGAACGGTCGTCAGACTGAGTGCGAAGAGTTGCTGGCGTGGCATCTTTTACCGTGGTCGACGCGCTTTCTCGAGGTGTTTATCGAAAAAGCAGAACACCCTTTTTACCGCACGCTTGGTGAACTGGCCCGCTTAACGCTGGCTGAGTGGCAGTCACAATTGCTGATTCCCGTCGCAGTTAAGCCGCTGTTTCGTTAAGGTTCCCGTAGCATTACCGGATGGCGACATTAGCGCGCCATCCCATATTAAATAAGTTACAGTGTCACACCATTTCCCCACTTAAAGCACGTACAGCTTTTGCGCCTGACGTCTTTTCCCGCAAAATAGATGCCCGTGTTTAACTTGCCATTTCTACTCATGCATCATCTACACCTTTACCCGGATCTGCGCACCCTGTTTCGTCGTCTGCTTATCGCAACGATAATCGGTATTCTCGCGGCGTTTGCCGTTGCCGGATTCCGTCATGCCATGCTGTTGCTGGAGTGGTTGTTCCTGAGCAATGATTCCGGGAGTCTGGTCAATGCTGCAACAAACCTTTCTCCGTGGCGACGCTTGTTAACTCCTGCGCTCGGCGGTCTGGTGGCAGGTTTATTGCTCATGGGTTGGCAGAGAGTTACGCAGCAACGCCCCCATGCGCCGACCGATTATATGGAAGCGTTGCAGAGCGAGGGGCAGTTCGATTACGCAGCAAGCCTGGTAAAATCACTTGCCTCTCTGCTGGTGGTGACAAGCGGTAGCGCAATTGGCCGTGAAGGGGCGATGATTCTGCTGGCGGCTCTTGCTGCATGCTGGTTTGCCCAACGTTTTACGCCGCGTGAAGAGTGGAAATTATGGATTGCCTGCGGTGCTGCGGCAGGCATGGCTGCAGCCTATCGCGCACCGCTTGCCGGGAGTTTATTTATTGCCGAAGTGCTGTTTGGCACCATGATGCTTGCCTCTCTTGGCCCAGTGGTGATTTCAGCCGTGGTGGCATTGCTTGTCAGCAATCTTATTAATCACAGCGATGCATTGCTCTACAGCGTTCAACTCGAGGTGACGCTGCATGTGCGGGACTATGCGCTAATTATCAGTACCGGCGTACTGGCTGGTCTTTGCGGACCATTACTGTTGAAAATGATGAGCGCCAGTCATCAAGGTTTTGTTCACCTAAAACTGACGCCGCCCTGGCAGTTGGCGTTAGGGGGGTTGATCGTCGGCCTGCTTTCCCTGCTCACACCTGCCGTATGGGGCAATGGTTATAGTACGGTGCAATCCTTTTTAACCACCCCACCACTGTTTACGGTCATTGCTGCGATCTTCATCTGCAAACTTTTTGCCGTGCTGGCCAGTAGCGGTTCCGGCGCGCCTGGCGGCGTATTTACGCCAACGCTATTTATCGGGCTTGCAATTGGCATGCTGTATGGACGTAGCCTGGGGTTATGGCTTCCAGGCGGCGAAGAAATGACGCTTCTACTCGGACTAACAGGGATGGCAACACTGCTGGCTGCGACCACGCATGCGCCAATTATGTCAACATTGATGATATGTGAAATGACCGGGGAGTATCAGCTACTCCCCGGTTTATTGATTGCCTGCGTGATCGCGTCGGTAATGTCGCGGACCTTACACCCTGACTCTATCTACCGACAGCACACTACGCAGCATGGCTAAGCGGATGTATTGACCCAGTTCTCGCTGTTCAGCTCGAGGCAGATAAGGCAGTTCACCAATGAGCGGTGCCGGGAGTTTTTTACCCAGCACATCAATGATTTCAGCATAATGCGCTAACCCGGGGTTAATACGATTAGCCACCCAGCCAATGAGCGGCAGACCGTCGTTCGCAATCGCTTGTGCGGTCAGAAGCGCATGGTTAATACAGCCTTCCTGAATGCCCACCACCATCAACACCGGTAGCTGCTCCTGGACCACCCATTCAGAGAGCGGACGCAGATCATTCATCAGGCTGCGCCATCCGCCAGTCCCCTCAACGACAACATGATCAACTTTGTCAGTCAGGTTAGCCAGACCATTTGAAATGAGCGTGTAATTGATTGGACAACTGTGCGCCACGCTACTTTCTTCTTCGCTTAACGCAATGGGATTGACTGCTTCATAAGGCAGTTCAATTGATGAAACACTCTGCAACACCAGGGCATCTTTATTACGCAGCCCCTCAGGTGTCTCTTTGCTCCCCTTCGCTACGGGTTTGTATCCCGCAACCGTTTTTCCCTGGGAGGCTAACGCTTGTAGCAATGCGCGGGAAACCACCGTTTTCCCTACAGAAGTGTCTGTACCTGTTATAAAGAAACGCTTCAGCATCACTAACTCCACCGTTATGCTTCACTAATATAAGCCAGGAAAATAATTCAACGTGGAAAGTCTAAGTTATGCTTTCTGCACTCAATTTGAGATAGCGCAAATTTTGGTAGAACAGTTAAAAAATGTTAACCCTGCAACAGACGAATCAGCAAAGATCCATTATATAGCGCATCTTTTACCAGCGCGGCCCCTGCCATTGTCCCCTGATTGGTGAACTGAGTGCTCTCAACGCTAATATGCTGGCTGTATGCTGGAAGCGCCTGCTGGCGGATGCTGTCAGAAATCACAGGGAACAGAATATTTGCCGCTTTGCTTAACGGCGAGCCAATCAGTATTTTTTGTGGGTTAAATAAATTCACCATGATGGCCAGAATGCGCCCAACATGCGCGCCTACGCCAGTGATAATATCCTTTGCCAGCAAGTCACCCTGCAACGCCGCATGGCATAATGAATCCACGCTCAAAGGCTGCCCGTGCAACATCGAACTCATTGACTGATTAAGGCGTAATTGCGCCAGTTCGAGGATGCTGTCCACACTGGCGATGGTTTCCAGACAACCGTGGTTACCGCAATAACAGCGTTTACCATACGGATCCACCTGGGTATGACCAATTTCTACCAGGCTACTGCTTCCGGCATGTAACAAGTGACCGTCGGTAATCACGCCCGCGCCAACATTGTGATCAATTACCACCTGAATCACATCGCGCGCCCCGCGAGAGGCTCCAAATAATGCCTCGGCCATCGTCCATGCACTAATATCATGCTGAATGTAAACCGGTACACCTGTGTGCTGCTCCAGCGCTTCGCCGAGCGGCATCTCTTTCACATCCTCGTAAAACGGCATCCGGTGCACAATACCATTTTCCGTATCAATAATTCCCGGCAAAGTAATGGCGATGGATGTCAGGCGTTCGAGTTTTTTCTGATGACGGATAAAAAACTGATCAATATGCGCAATGATACGTTCCAGCAAAGGCAATTCTTCCTGAAGCGCCAGCTCCAGTGTCTCTTCCACCACCAGCTTGCTGCTTAAATCACGCAGGGCAAGAAAAATTAAACCACGACTGATGCGCAGAGAAAGATAATGCCAGGCTTCTGTTTCCACCACCAACCCCACCGCAGGGCGGCCACGGTTTCCCCCTTCTTTAATTTCTAACTCTTGCACCAGGTGCGCTTCTAGCATTTCGCGGACAATTTTGGTGATACTGGCGGGAGCCAGTTGCGCCATGCGGGAAAGGTCGATACGCGAAATGGGACCAAGCTGATCAATCAGGCGATAAACAGCACCCGCGTTGGTCTGCTTTATTTGATCAATATGTCCAGGCTGGTTTTCTGCAACCACCTTATACTCCCTATATTTTCGCGCTCCGAAATAATCTGTAGGCTATGGTGAAACACTTCAATGCGTGCCGTCAAATTTTTACTTAGCCATGTGATTAACAGCACACTTTTCGGGTTTTTTAGCTGAATTTTACCTCACCTGAGAGCATTCAGCAGCTGAATACGAAAGTTTCGCGCTGCCGGACTTTGTTCATGATGCGTCGGCCAGACCAACCACATTTCAGAAACCGCATCTTCTTCAGCAATAGGTATCCAACGCATTTCATTAAGCTGAACACGCTTAAATGAGGCGGGCAAAATCGAAACGCCCAAACCGGCAGACACAAGGCCAATGATGGTCATCGCCTCGCCCACTTCCTGGGTAATAACCGGTGTAAGATTGTAGCGTCGCATCAGGCCCAGAATGTCATCATAAAGCCCTGTCCCAACGTGAGGATCAAAGAAAACAAACGGCTCTTTTGCCAGTTCCGCCAACGTAACTACAGATTTACTGGCTAACGGATGATCGTGCGGAATCATCGCCATAAGCGGTTCATGCACAATTACCGCATGGTTCAACGTCTCCGGCAGCAAAGTATTGCGTAACAGTCCCATATCGAGCGTCCCTTCGATAAGGGGCGCAATTTGCTCGCGGGTATTCATCTCGCGCGTCTGCAAATGGACATCGGGAAATTCGCGGCGAAATAACGATAAGGTATCTGACACTGCGCGAATGAATGGCGCCGATGAGGTAAAACCAATGCGTAACTCTCCCGCCTCCCCCTGATGCAGTCGTTCTGCCCGCGCTGCGGCATCGTCTACCAGAGAAAGAATTTGACGACTATCGGCAAGAAATTGTTTGCCCGCAGCGGTGAGCGCAACGCTTCGATTGGTCCTGGCCAGCAGGCGCGCGCCAATTTGTTGCTCCAACGCCTGAATCTGTTGGCTTAGTGGCGGTTGAGAAATATTCAGGCGCGCAGCAGCACGACCAAAATGCAATTCTTCTGCAACAGCGATGAAGTAACGTAGGTGACGCAATTCGATATTCATATTTCATACATATTATTTGAGACTATTAATATATTAGACATAACAATTCGATTTTCCTACTCTATTCCTGAGCTAACACAACGCGCATATTTAGTAAGGATTTCAAGTGAGTCGTACCACAACTGTTGATGGCGCTCCGGCAAGCGCCACTGACAAGCAAAACGTTTCCCAGCCAAACCTATTCATCAAACGCGGTACGCCGCAATTTATGCGCGTGACCCTGGCGCTTTTTTCTGCCGGACTGGCAACCTTCGCTCTTCTCTATTGTGTGCAACCTATCCTTCCGGTTCTTTCGCAGGAGTTTGGCTTAACACCCGCAAACAGTAGTATTTCACTGTCAATTTCAACGGCAATGTTGGCTATCGGATTGCTGTTTACTGGCCCGCTTTCCGATGCCATTGGTCGCAAGCCAGTGATGGTTACGGCGCTGTTATTGGCCTCCATCTGCACGTTACTTTCGACGATGATGACCAGCTGGCACGGCATTTTGGTGATGCGCGCCTTGATTGGCCTTTCATTAAGCGGCGTGGCTGCGGTGGGCATGACCTACCTTAGCGAAGAGATCCACCCGAGTTTTGTCGCCTTTTCGATGGGGTTGTACATCAGCGGTAACTCGATTGGCGGCATGAGCGGACGCTTAATTAGCGGTGTCTTCACCGATTTCTTCAACTGGCGAATTGCACTGGCAGCGATTGGCTGTTTCGCACTGGCCTCGGCGTTAATGTTCTGGAAAATTCTTCCAGAATCTCGCCATTTCCGCCCTTCCTCACTGCGCCCTAAAACACTGTTTATCAACTTCCGTCTGCACTGGCGCGACCAGGGATTGCCTTTATTATTCGCAGAAGGTTTTTTGCTGATGGGCTCATTCGTCACCCTGTTTAATTATATTGGCTATCGCTTGATGCTTTCCCCGTGGCATGTCAGCCAGGCGGTGGTGGGTTTATTATCGCTGGCCTATTTGACCGGTACCTGGAGTTCACCAAAAGCCGGAACCATGACCACCCGCTTCGGACGCGGTCCGGTGATGCTCTCTTCGACAGGTGTCATGCTTGTTGGCTTGTTAATGACATTGTTCAGTTCGATATGGCTGATTTTTGCCGGGATGTTGCTCTTCTCCGCCGGATTCTTTGCTGCTCACTCGGTCGCCAGCAGCTGGATTGGCCCCCGTGCTAAACGCGCCAAAGGCCAGGCTTCCTCGCTGTATCTGTTCAGTTACTACGTGGGTTCAAGTATTGCCGGAACATTAGGTGGGGTCTTCTGGCATAACTACGGCTGGAACGGCGTTGGCGCCTTTATTGCGTCGATGCTGGTGGTCGCGATTATAGTGGGTACACGTTTGCACCATCGATTGCACGCCTGAAAAAATAAGCCCGGGCTGAGTAAAATACCCACCCGGGCTTATTGTCTGCTCAACTCAACGTTAATAACCATCCTAAAATAGACGAAGCGCCAGCCAATTCCCGCAGCGCATCTAATGTCATCAGGATAATAAATACCCAAATTAGCGGATTCATTTACTGTGTGTCATTTATTGATGATGCAAAGTAATTCTACCGTTTTGGGAACAGAGAAATAGTAAACTCGATCAAGACTACTGATATTAGTAGGGAATTTACCTTAAGTCACATCGCGTTATTATTTACCAATTTACTTTGTACATATCGTTACATGCCGAAACCAACCACTCACGGAAGCCTCTCATTACCCGAGATATAGTCATTACATCGGCCCCGTAGTGGGGTTGCATAAAAAAACCAAATTGAGGGTATGACAATGAAAAAAGTATTAGCTCTGGTTGTTGCCGCTGCGATGAGTCTCTCTTCTGCCGCTTTTGCCGCAGAGACTGCGACCACACCTGCCCCTGCAACTACTGCCACCAAAGCTGCACCTGCAAAAACCATGCATCATAAAAAACAGCATAAAGCAGCACCTGCCCAAAAAGCGCAGGCGGCTAAAAAGCATCATAAAAAAGCGACAACTGAACAGAAAGCTCCGGAACAAAAAGCACAAGCCGCGAAAAAACACACCAAGAAACATAGCCATCAGCAACCTGCAAAACCAGCTGCCCAACCAGCAGCTTAAGTTTTCAACAGCAATAATGGCGCGCCCCCTCGCGCCTGAAAATTACGGCGCTAGACGGATAACGTTTAGCGCCGCCTTAAGCGGAGGGTACTATGGTGGGCCGTTATCGCTTTGAGTTCATTCTTATCATCCTTATTTTATGTGCACTGATTGCCACTCGCTTTTATCTTTTCTGATCGTAGTTATCTGATTTCACTCCCACTTTAATCCCGTCCCGGCTATAGTATTTATGAGGGTTTGCTTTTAATAATCATAATTACCCACCAGAGTGTGATATGCGTACAACCATTGCTGTAGTACTGGGTGCAATTAGTTTGACATCTGCATTGGTATTTGCGGATAAACCTGACAGTCCTGAATCGGCTAATGATGAAGTCAGCACCCTGTTTTTTGGTCATGACGATCGAGTGCCAGTAATTAACACGACCCAATCTCCGTGGGATGCGGTTGGGCAACTGGAGACTGCCAGTGGAAATCTCTGCACGGCCACCCTGATTGCGCCCAATCTCGCATTAACGGCGGGTCACTGTTTATTAACGCCGCCAAAAGGCAAACCAGACAAAGCAATTGCGCTGCGTTTTGTGTCGAATAAGGGGCTATGGCGCTATGAGATCCACAACATTGAAGGACGCGTTGATCCGACATTAGGTAAACGGTTAAAGGCTAATGGAGATGGCTGGATTGTCCCGCCTGCTGCCGCGCCGTGGGATTTTGGTTTGATTGTGCTGCGCAATCCGCCTTCTGGCATTACACCCTTACCACTTTTCGAGGGAGACAAAGCAGCACTCACCGCCGCATTAAAAACGGCAGGTCGTAAAGTGACCCAGGCAGGCTATCCCGAGGATCACCTGGATACGTTGTACAGTCATAAAAATTGCGAAGTGACTGGCTGGGCACAAACATCGGTGATGTCGCATCAGTGCGATACCCTACCGGGTGACAGCGGTTCGCCGCTAATGCTGCATACTGATGACGGCTGGCAGTTGATTGGCGTGCAAAGTTCGGCGCCTGCGGCTAAGGATCGCTGGCGGGCTGATAACCGGGCTATCTCTGTTACCGGCTTTCGCGACAAACTGGAAGAGTTATCCCGGCAATAGCGTTTAAATGCTGCCCGAAAATACGGGCAGCATAAACATCAGGCGAGTTTCACCATGATCATTCCGGCTAACAACAGGACCAGACCAACCCAGCCTTTGCGGTTTAACCGCTGACCAAACAGGACCCAACCTGCTGCTAATGTGGCGACAATACCAAACCCACCCCACAGCGCATACGCCACTGACAAGTCGATCCCTTTCACTGCCTGGGATAGTGCACTAAAAGCAGCAAGTACCGCCGCCAGCGACAGCAAGCCATAGACTTTACGGCGAAAGCCATCAGAAAATTTCAAAAAGACGTTAGCAATAATTTCCAGCACTATCGCCAGTGCCAACCAGGCGGCGTGAATCCATTCAAACTGAGCCATGATTCTGCTCCAGCGTAGATTTACGCACTTTACGTGTACCCGATTTGATCAATACAATCCCGGCAACCAGAGTTGTTAACCCGACAATTTTCATCAGCGATAAACTTTCATCAAATAACAGAACGCTAAACAGCGTAATAAATAAAATACCGATACCTTCCCACAGCGCATAGGCTACACCTAACGCAATTTTTTTAACGGCGAAAGAGAGAAGTATATATGACAGAGAAATCATCACCAGCATTAAAATAAACCCGCTGTTTCCATCACTGACGCTAGCCCATTTCATAGATAACGTGCCGGTAATTTCTGTGGCAATAGCCAGACCTAATAAAAACCAATAAAAATACATTACCCTTCTCCTGCAAGAGAATTATTTTAATATTCGCTTAATTCAGCGAAAGTAAAGAGGTCAAGCCTAGCGCATAGCGTAAGCTTCGGCAGAAGAAAGGACTAAAGCGCGTTGCGCCAGTGCTGCTCACCTGCGAGCAAGATAGTGGATGAGGTACGAAAATGGGTAAATGTAGAAAATAACGTCCTGAACAAATTGTCCATAAAATTACAATTATCCGCAGTGTTGCTTCTCGTCATCGCGGATGATAATTGTCCTCGGTAGTTGAACACGTCTGATTTGTATCATAGCTTAAGAATTAACTCAAAACATTTTCACTTCTTTACCTGAGTGGTTTGATTTTCGTTATAATGCCGCAGCAAAAAAGAAAATATTATTAGCGAAGGAAGAAAAAACGAGGATAAACATGGCAAAGCCGATCATCACGCTCAATGGCTTAAAAATCGTCATTATGCTGGGAATGCTGGTCATTATTCTGTGCGGTATCCGGTTTGCCGCCGATATCATCGTCCCCTTTATCCTCTCTCTATTTATCGCGGTAATTCTTAACCCGCTGGTACAACGCATGGTTCGCTGGCGAGTGCCGCGCGTGTTGGCGGTGTCAATTTTGATGACCATTATCGTGATGGCGATGGTGTTAATGCTGGCCTATCTCGGTTCAACACTCAATGAACTGACCCGCACTTTGCCACAGTATCGCAGCTCAATCATAAAACCCCTGCAAGCTCTGGAACCTTTATTACAGCGCGTGGGTATTGATGTCTCAGTTGACCAACTGGCTCATTACATTGATCCGAACTCGGCAATGACGTTGCTCACCAACTTACTGACTCAGTTATCTAATGCCATGTCGTCAATATTTTTATTGTTGCTGACGGTGTTGTTTATGCTGCTCGAAGTGCCGCAACTGCCCGGTAAACTCCAGCAAATGATGGCGCGCCCGGTTGAAGGGATGGCGGCAATTCAGCGCGCGATTGACAGTGTGTCGCATTACCTGGTACTAAAAACGGCTATCAGCATCATCACCGGACTGGTCGCCTGGGCGATGCTCGCTGCACTGGATGTTCGCTTTGCTTTTGTCTGGGGATTGCTGGCCTTTGCGCTTAATTACATACCCAATATTGGCTCAGTGCTGGCAGCGATTCCCCCTATCGCTCAGGTACTGGTGTTTAATGGTTTCTACGAGGCGTTACTTGTACTGGCTGGATATCTGCTGATTAATTTGGTCTTCGGCAATATTCTGGAGCCACGCATTATGGGGCGCGGGTTAGGACTTTCCACACTGGTGGTTTTTTTGTCATTAATTTTTTGGGGATGGTTGTTAGGCCCCGTGGGAATGCTGCTTTCTGTGCCGTTGACGATTATTGTCAAAATTGCACTTGAGCAAACGGCGGGAGGCCAAAGCATCGCCGTTCTGTTAAGCGATCTCAATAAAGAGTGACGGCCTCCGTAGAGGCCGTCAGGGTTACAGTGATTTCAGGATTGCATCCACGCTGGCTTTGGCGTCACCAAACAGCATGTGGGTGTTCTCCTTGAAGAACAGCGGGTTTTGCACGCCAGCATAGCCGGTGTTCATCGAGCGTTTAAAGACAATCACGTTCTGCGCTTTCCACACTTCCAAAACAGGCATGCCAGCAATCGGGCTCTTCGGATCGTCCTGTGCCGCCGGGTTAACCGTATCGTTGGCACCAATCACCAGTACGGTATCGGTATCAGCGAAGTCATCGTTGATTTCGTCCATTTCCAGCACGATGTCATACGGTACTTTCGCTTCCGCCAGCAACACGTTCATATGCCCAGGCAAACGGCCCGCAACCGGGTGAATCCCGAAGCGCACGTTGATACCGCGCGCACGCAGTTTCTCGGTGATTTCTGCGACCGGATACTGTGCCTGCGCTACCGCCATGCCGTACCCTGGAGTAATGATTACTGAATGCGAGTTTTTCAGCAGCTCCGCCGTCTCTTCTGCGGTGATTTCGCGGTGCTCGCCCACTTCCTGATCATCGCCGGTAGAGGAACCATCAGTGCCGAAACCGCCCGCAATGACGCTGATAAAGGAACGGTTCATCGCCTTACACATAATGTAAGAAAGGATGGCACCAGAAGAACCGACCAGCGCACCGGTCACAATCAGCAGGTCATTACTGAGCATAAAGCCCGCCGCTGCCGCCGCCCAACCGGAATAGGAGTTCAGCATCGACACCACCACTGGCATATCTGCACCACCGATGGAAGCCACCAAATGCCAACCGAATACCAGCGCAATAGCGGTCATTATCAGTAATGCCAGCACCTGCAAGCCAACACTATCGGTACGAACAAACACCATCAACAGCAGGAAGGAAACGACCAATGCAGCCAGGTTCATTTTATGGCGGTTTGGCAGCATCAACGGTTTAGACGAAATCTTTCCGCACAGCTTACCGAACGCCACAACCGAACCGGTAAAGGTTACCGCACCAATAAAGATGCCAAGGAACACTTCCGTCAGGTGAATATTGGCCAGAATCGGTGCCATTCCCGCGTCATGATGCAGATAGCTGTTAAAGCCAACCAGCACCGCCGCCAGCCCCACGAAGCTATGCAGGATCGCCACCAGTTCCGGCATTTCGGTCATTTCGACTTTCTTCGCCAGACGGATACCAATCGCGCCACCAATGACCATCGCAACCAGGATCCAGCCAACATTGCCAGTATCCGGCCCGAAGATAGTTGCAATTAACGCAATCGCCATCCCGGCAATACCGAGGTTGTTACCACGGCGAGACGTTTCATGTTTAGAAAGCCCGGCCAGACTGAAGATAAACAGGATCGCGGCAACAATGTATGCAGCTGTAACTAATCCTCCAGACATATGTTACCCCTTAGTTTTTGCGAAACATTTTCAGCATGCGCTGAGTCACGGTAAAGCCACCGAAAATATTAATGCTGGCGATAAGCACCGCGATAAAACTAAGGAAGCTAACCCAGCCGCCCTGGCCAATCTGCAATAGAGCTCCGACAACAATAATTCCTGAAATCGCGTTAGTAACCGACATCAGCGGCGTATGCAACGCGTGGGAGACATTCCACACCACGTAATAACCTACGACGCAGGCCAGCGCGAAAACGGTAAAGTGCCCGAGGAATTCTTTCGGTGCTACGCTTGCCAACCAGCCGAAAAGGATGATTGCCAGCGCCATCAGCGCGTATTTACGCCACGGTGAGCAGGCACATTTTTCTTCGGTTTTAACATCAGGTGCCGCTTTCTGTGCTGCCTGCGGTTGGACTGAAACCTGAATCGGCGGCGCCGGCCAGGTAATTTCGCCAGAACGGATCACGGTCACGCCGCGAATCACCACATCATCAAAATCAACCGTGATATTGCCGTCTTTCTCTTTGCACAACAGTTTCAGCAGATTGACAAGGTTGGTGCCGTAAAGCTGTGAGGATTGCGTCGGCAGGCGACCAGGAAGATCGGTGTAGCCAATCACTTTGACGCCATTCTCCGTGGTGAAGATTTCACCCGGCACGGTGTATTCACAGTTACCACCGTTTTGGGCTGCCAGGTCGACAATCACACTACCCGACTTCATAGAATCAACCATTTCACGGGTAATCAGTTTCGGTGCTGGTTTGCCTGGAATAAGCGCGGTGGTCACAATGATATCGACCTCTTTTGCCTGGGCGGCAAAGAGTTCCATTTCTGCTTTGATGAACGCTTCCGACATCACTTTGGCGTAACCATCACCGCTACCGGCTTCCTCTTTAAAATCCAACTCGAGGAACTCCGCGCCCATACTTTGAACTTGTTCTTTCACTTCCGGGCGAGTATCGAATGCACGCACAATTGCGCCGAGGCTGTTTGCTGCGCCAATGGCGGCCAGACCTGCAACACCCGCACCAATCACCATCACTTTTGCCGGAGGAACTTTACCTGCTGCAGTGATTTGCCCGGTAAAGAAACGCCCAAACTCATGAGCCGCTTCAACAATGGCGCGATAGCCGGCGATATTCGCCATCGAACTTAACGCATCAAGCGATTGCGCGCGAGAAATGCGTGGTACAGAGTCCATCGCCATCACCGTCACGTTACGCTCCGCGAGTTTTTGCATTAACTCCGGATTCTGCGCGGGCCAGATGAAGCTCACCAGCGTGGTTCCCGGATTGAGTAACGCAATTTCATCATCTAACGGCGCATTGACCTTCAGAATGATCTCTGACTGCCAGACGTTATTCCCTTCTACAATTTCGGCGCCCGCTTGCACAAACGCTTTATCGTCAAAACTAGCCAGTTGACCTGCGCCGCTCTCTACCGCGACGGTAAAACCTAGTTTCAGCAACTGCTCCACTGTTTTTGGCGTTGCTGCAACACGGGTTTCATTGGTTAACCGTTCTCTTGGTATGCCAATTCGCATGATATTCCCTTCCATCGGTTTTATTGATGATGGTTTGCCTGTGTTTTTGATACACAAGCCGCTCATGTACGAGCTAAATGTTACTCCGTTAAAATAAATTAGTAACAAACGCCTATAACGTACTGAAAATAATGCCTGTGATCTAGCGTCAAAAATCAGTATTTCGGCGTGAACTCGCAAAATATTAACGATTCAGCCTTGATAGCGGGATAAACACCATAGAACACAGGATAATGGGCGATAATTGTCTTTGATAATCAGGTAAAACATGAGATATCACCGACGCCAGCCACCGGTTAACATTAAATTAACTTATACAATTCAGCCAGTTCAGTCATTCTTCTGTTATTGTGGCTATTTTTTAAGCACGGACGCTCATTCGAGCAGATTTAAAATCAAATCAAGAAGTCTGATATGAAAAAATCACGCAGACAGTTACACACTTTAAATGCAATAATCAGCCACGTTTCTCGTTAATAACAATACCAGTACCTGGTTTGCGCAAGGCGAAGGATTATTTTTATGAAGCTTAAGAACACCCTCCTGGCGTCGGCACTGCTTTCTGCTACGGCATTTTCCGTTAACGCAGCAACAGAACTGACACCGGAGCAAGCGGCAGCGGTTAAACCTTTTGACCGTGTAGTGGTTACCGGTCGTTTTAATGCCATTGGCGAAGCGGTTAAAGCCGTTTCCCGTCGCGCTGATAAAGAAGGCGCCGCCTCTTTTTATGTTGTCGACACTTCAGATTTCGGTAACAGCGGTAACTGGCGTGTAGTTGCCGATCTTTATAAAGCCGATGCTGCAAAAGCAGAAGCTGATAAGAATCGCGTTTTTAATGGCGTTATTGAACTGCCTAAAGACCAGGCTGTTTTGATCGAACCGTATGACACCGTTACCGTCCAGGGCTTCTTCCGCAGCCAACCGGAAGTGAACGATGCCATCACCAAAGCAGCAAAAGCGAAAGGTGCCTACTCTTACTACATCGTTCGCCAGATAGATGCCAACCAGGGCGGCAACCAGCGTATTACTGCGTTCATCTACAAACAAGATGCTAAAAAACGCATCGTACAGAGCCCGGATGTGATCCCTGCGGATTCTGATGCTGGTCGCGCGGCACTGGCCGCAGGTGGCGAAGCCGCGAAGAAAGTTGAAATCCCGGGCGTTGCCACCACTGCATCACCAAGTGCTGAAGTTGGTCGTTTCTTTGAAACTCAGTCCTCAAAAGGCGGACGTTACACTGTCACGCTTCCTGACGGCACCAAAGTAGAAGAATTAAACAAAGCGACCGCAGCAATGATGGTTCCGTTCGATAGCATTAAGTTCTCGGGTAACTACGGCAACATGACCGAAGTCTCCTACCAGGTTGCTAAACGTGCCGCGAAGAAAGGTGCTAAGTATTACCACATTACCCGCCAGTGGCAGGAACGTGGTAACAACCTGACCATCAGTGCAGACCTGTATAAATAAATAACTATTCAGTATCACATTAAGGCGGCTTTATGCCGCCTTTCAGATTTTTAGCTACAAATTTTCCCGCAACCATTGCATGCCGCCACTTCTCTTCGTAAAATCCCGCGCTTTAGTGGCATTCACCATTTTTATGCGTTTTGCCCTAATATTTATTCTTCTGAACACGTTTTAAATACTGGATATCGATGGAAAAGAAACTGGGACTGAGCGCACTCACCGCGCTGGTATTAAGCTCAATGCTGGGCGCGGGTGTTTTCAGTCTGCCGCAAAATATGGCGGCGGTTGCCAGCCCGGCAGCACTGCTCATCGGCTGGGGTATTACTGGCGCTGGCATCTTATTGCTGGCCTTTGCCATGCTGATCCTGACACGCATTCGTCCCGACCTTGACGGCGGTATTTTTACCTATGCACGGGAAGGGTTTGGCGAGTTAATCGGCTTCTGCTCCGCATGGGGATACTGGCTATGTGCGGTTATCGCCAACGTCTCTTATTTGGTTATCGTCTTTTCCGCATTAAGTTTCTTCACCGATACGCCGGAACTACGCCTGTTTGGCGATGGTAACACCTGGCAATCGATCGTCGGTGCATCGGCATTGTTGTGGATTGTTCACTTTTTGATTCTGCGCGGCGTACAAACCGCCGCCAGCATTAACCTGGTGGCGACACTGGCAAAATTATTGCCGCTTGGTTTGTTTATTGTGCTGGCGATGATGATGTTCAAACTGAACACCTTCAAGCTCGACTTTACAGGCCTTGCGCTTGGCGTGCCGGTATGGGAACAGGTGAAAAACACCATGCTAATCACACTGTGGGTATTCATTGGTGTGGAAGGTGCGGTGGTTGTTTCTTCACGGGCGCGGAATAAACATGATGTTGGCAAAGCAACGCTTCTGGCGGTGCTTTCTGCACTGGGCGTTTATTTATTAGTCACGCTGCTTTCGCTGGGGGTGGTTGCTCGTCCTGAACTGGCTGAGATTCGTAACCCGTCTATGGCAGGTCTGATGGTGAAAATGATGGGGCCGTGGGGCGAGATTATCATCGCTGCCGGATTGATCGTTTCTGTTTGTGGCGCGTATTTAAGCTGGACCATTATGGCGGCAGAAGTCCCCTTCCTGGCAGCGACGCATAAGGCATTCCCGCGTATTTTTGCGCGCCAGAATGCACAAGCAGCGCCGTCTGCCTCGCTGTGGCTGACCAACATCTGCGTGCAAATTTGTCTGGTGCTGATTTGGCTGACGGGTTCCGATTACAACACGTTGCTGACCATCGCCTCAGAAATGATTCTGGTGCCCTATTTCCTGGTTGGCGCGTTCTTGTTGAAAATCGCTACTCGTCCGCTGCATAAAGCGGTAGGTGTCGGCGCCTGCATTTATGGCTTATGGTTATTATACGCTTCAGGCCCAATGCACCTGTTGTTGTCCGTCGTTCTGTATGCGCCAGGGCTGCTGGTTTTCCTGTACGCGCGTAAAACGCATACACATGATAATGTACTGAATCGTCAGGAAATGGTGCTGATTGGCATGCTGTTAATTGCCGCAGTTCCGGCCACCTGGATGCTGGTGGGATAACGTTCGTCCCATCGTATGCTTGCAAAGGAGATTAACGATGGGGAAAACCCAGCCCTTGCCAATATTAATCACTGGTGGAGGCCGTCGTATCGGCCTCGCTCTCGCCTGGCATTTCATTCATCAAAAGCAACCGGTGATTGTCAGCTATCGAACGCACTATCCTGCCATTGATGGACTGATTAATGCGGGTGCGCAGTGTATTCAGGCTGATTTTTCAACGAACGACGGCGTGATGGCGTTTGCCGATGAAGTGTTAAAAACCACCCACGGCCTGCGGGCCATTTTGCATAACGCCAGTGCGTGGATGGCAGAAAAACCAGGTACGCCACTGACTGATGTTCTGGCCTGCATGATGCAGATCCATGTTAATACCCCTTACCTGCTCAACCATGCGCTGGAAAGATTACTGCGCGGTCACGGACACGCTGCCAGCGATATCATTCACTTCACCGATTATGTGGTGGAGCGCGGAAGCGACAAACATATTGCCTATGCTGCAAGCAAAGCGGCACTGGATAATATGACCCGTTCGTTTGCCCGCAAACTGGCACCGGAAGTGAAAGTGAATTCTATTGCACCATCGCTGATCCTGTTTAACGAGCATGATGATGCCGAGTATCGCCAACAGGCGCTGAATAAATCACTGATGAAAACCGCGCCTGGAGAGAAAGAAGTTATCGACCTTGTCGATTACTTACTCACCAGTTGCTTTGTAACCGGGCGTAGTTTCCCGCTTGATGGCGGTCGTCATTTGCGTTAATGCAGTTTCATCCAGCAAATAATTAGCACCCATGCGCTTAGCCCCCAGCACGCAACAGAACCCACAAAAGCAGCGGGCAAGCGCATGATTCCGGTGAAATACCACAACGACGCCAGATAAACAAAATAGGGAATAATCGACCACATACTGAAAACGATTGTGGCGCGCAAAGCTTCAATGCCGCGTTCACTGACAACAATATAATGCGCGATGAGCGCAAAAGTCGGGAAAAGCGGGATCAGCCCGGCGATATAGTAATTTTTCGTTTTTGCTAATACACCAATCAACACCACCACCAGCGCACCAAGCGCGGCTTTGATTACCAGCCCCATTGTTTTACCTTAACACTTCCATAACAAGTCATCTGTAGAATACCCGATGCAACCTTGTTTAGAAACGATTGATAGTAAGTAAAATCAGCGCGGTGTATTGTGACGTTTTTATATCTGCCGTGAATAATATGAACACTATCGTATTTGTGGAAGATGACACAGAAGTTGGTTCACTGATTGCCGCGTACCTGGCAAAGCATGATATGCAGGTTACCGTGGAACCGCGCGGCGACCATGCCGAAGAGACAATTCTGCGGGAAAATCCGGATCTGGTGCTGCTCGATATCATGCTGCCTGGCAAAGACGGAATGTCCATCTGCCGCGATTTACGCGCAAAGTGGTCCGGGCCGATTGTTCTGCTGACCTCTCTCGATAGCGATATGAACCACATTCTGGCGCTGGAAATGGGCGCCTGCGACTATATTCTCAAAACAACGCCCCCGGCTGTTCTGTTGGCACGTTTACGTTTACATTTGCGTCAGAACGAACAAGCGACGCTGACCAAAGGTATTCAGGAAACGTCTCTGACACCTTACAAACCATTGCATTTCGGTACGTTAACTATCGACCCCATCAACCGCGTAGTGACACTTGCTAACCATGAGATTTCACTCTCGACGGCTGATTTTGAATTGCTATGGGAATTAGCCACCCATGCCGGACAAATTATGGACCGGGATGCGCTGCTGAAGAATTTACGCGGCGTCAGTTATGACGGGCTGGATCGTAGCGTGGATGTAGCTATTTCGCGGTTACGAAAAAAACTGCTCGATAACGCTGCCGAACCCTACCGCATTAAAACCGTGCGTAACAAAGGCTATCTTTTTGCGCCTCATGCGTGGGAATAAACGATGAAAAAACTGTTTATCCAGTTTTATCTTTTGCTGTTTGTCTGCTTTCTGGTGATGTCTCTACTGGTTGGACTGGTGTACAAATTTACCGCCGAACGTGCAGGCAAACAGTCGCTGGATGATTTGATGAACAGTTCGCTGTATCTGATGCGTAGCGAATTACGCGAGATCCCTCCACACGACTGGGGAAAAACGTTGAAAGAGATGGATTTAAATCTCTCTTTCGATCTGCGCGTCGAGCCGTTGAGTAAATATCATCTCGATAATAACGCCATGCACCGATTGCGTGGCGGAGAGATTGTTGCTCTGGATGATCAGTACACTTTTTTTACAGCGTATCCCGCGCAGCCACTACGTGCTTGCCGTGGGTCCCGTTCCTTATCTTTATTTCCTCCATCAAATGCGTTTGCTGGATATCGTGCTGATCGCCTTTATTGCCATCTCCCTCGCCTTTCCGGTGTTTATCTGGATGCGTCCGCACTGGAAAGACATGTTAAAACTGGAAGCGGCGGCGCAACGATTCGGCGATGGGCATCTCAATGAACGTATTCACTTTGATGATGGTTCAAGCTTTGAACGACTTGGCGTGGCGTTTAACCAGATGGCGGACAATATCAACGCGTTGATTGCCAGTAAAAAGCAGCTTATCGATGGCATTGCCCATGAACTGCGAACGCCATTAGTGCGCCTGCGCTATCGGCTGGAGATGAGCGACAACCTGAACGCCATAGAGTCCCAGGCCTTGAATCGCGATATCAGTCAACTGGAAGCCTTAATTGAAGAACTGCTGACTTATGCCCGGCTCGATCGCCCACAAAATGAACTGCATCTTAGCGAACCAGACCTGCCGTTGTGGCTGTCAACACATCTGCAAGATATTCAGGCCGTGACCCCCGACAAAACGGTACGGATAAAGACGATCACGCCAGGTAATTACGCGGCACTGGATATGCGCTTAATGGAGCGCGTGCTGGATAACTTACTCAACAACGCCCTGCGCTACTGCCATTCAACCGTTGAAACCAGCCTGCTACTGGCAGGAAACAGAGCAACATTGATTGTTGAAGATGATGGTCCGGGAATTGCGGCAGAAAATCGCGAGCATATCTTTGAACCCTTTGTTCGCCTCGATCCCAGCCGGGACCGTGCAACTGGTGGCTGTGGGCTGGGGCTGGCGATTGTCCACTCCATCGCTCTGGCAATGGGCGGCACGGTCAATTGTGACACTAGCGAACTGGGGGGCGCCCGCTTCTCGTTCAGCTGGCCACTGTGGCACAACATCCCGCAATTCACTTCTGCCTGACACCAAACGCACGGTGGTTAAGTTGTCGTCAATGTGCTATAAATAAAGTATGTTGTAACTAAAGTGGTAATTTTATGGCCCGTTACGATCTTGTTGACCGACTCAATACGACTTTTCGCCAGATGGAACAAGAACTGGCAGCGTTTGCCGCTGAACTTGAACAGCACAAGTTGCTGGTTGCCCGCGTGTTCTCGTTACCGGAGGTCAAAAAGGAGGATGAGCATAATCCGCTTAATCGCATTGAGGTTAAGCAACATCTCGGGAAAGAAGCGCAGGCGCTGGCACTGCGTCATTTCCGCCATTTGTTTATTCAACAACAGTCCGAAAATCGCAGCAGCAAGGCAGCTGTTCGTCTGCCTGGCGTGTTGTGCTATCAGGTCGATAACCTTTCACAAACGGCGCTGGCAAGTCATATACAGCGCATCAATCAACTTAAAACCACTTTCGAACATATCGTCACGGTTGAGTCAGAACTGCCTACGGCAGCGCGTTTTGAATGGGTACATCGTCATTTGCCGGGGCTGATTACCCTTAATGCTTATCGCACGCTCACCGTTCTGCACGACCCCGCCACTTTACGTTTTGGCTGGGCGAATAAACATATCATTAAAAATTTGCATCGTGATGAGGTGCTGGCGCAGTTGGAAAAGAGCCTGAAATCGCCACGTAGCGTTGCACCGTGGACGCGCGAGGAGTGGCAGGGAAAACTGGAACGCGAGTATCAGGATATTGCCGCCCTGCCACAGGACGCGAAGTTAAAAATCAAACGTCCGGTGAAGGTTCAGCCAATTGCCCGTGTCTGGTACAAGGGGGATCAAAAACAAGTTCAGCACGCCTGCCCGACACCGCTTATCGCGCTGATTAATCGGGATAATGGCGCAGGCATGCCAGACGTTGGTGAGCTGTTAAATTACGATGCCGACAATGTTCAGCATCGTTTTAAACCCCAGGCGCAGCCGCTTCGTTTGATCATTCCCCGGCTGCACCTGTATGTTGCAGATTAACGCCCTGCTTTCATACTGCCGACCATCTGTTCTGGTCGTACCCAGCTATCAAACTCAGCTTCGCTAAGATAGCCCAGCGCAAGGGCGGCAGCTTTTAAGGTCAGCCCTTCTTTATGCGCTTTTTTGGCGATCTCCGCAGCTTTGTCATAGCCAATATGGGTGTTTAGCGCGGTCACCAGCATCAGCGATTCATTGAGTAATTGGTTGATACGCTCGCGATTTGGCTCTATTCCCACCGCGCAGTGTTTGTTAAAACTTTCCATACCATCTGCCAGCAAGCGCACCGATTGCAGGAAATTGTGGATCACCATCGGACGGAAGACGTTCAGTTCGAAGTTACCAGAAGCGCCGCCGATGTTGATTGCCACGTCATTCCCCATCACCTGGCAGCAAAGCATGGTTAATGCTTCACACTGCGTTGGGTTCACTTTTCCCGGCATGATTGAGCTGCCCGGCTCGTTTTCCGGGATTGAGATTTCGCCAATGCCGCAACGCGGGCCAGAGGCCAGCCAGCGGACGTCATTGGCAATTTTCATCAGTGACGCCGCCAATCCTTTTAACGCACCGTGCGCCTGAACCAGCGCATCACAGGTCGCCAGTGCTTCAAATTTGTTCGGTGCGGTAACAAACGGCGCACAGGTAATGACCGAAAGCTCGTCCGCCACGCGACGGGCATACTCCGGATGGGTGTTCAGCCCCGTCCCTACTGCGGTCCCCCCCAGCGCCAGTTCCGCTACGTGAGGCAGGCTGTATTCGATATGTTTGAGGTTATGCTCCAGCATCGCTACCCAGCCGGAAATCTCCTGCCCTAAGGTCAGCGGCGTGGCGTCCTGCAAGTGGGTTCGACCGATTTTGACGATATCGGCAAATGCACGCGATTTTTCACTCAGCGTCTGTGTCAGGGTTTTAAGCTGCGGAATGAGTTGCTTGCGCAGCGCCAGCAGCGCCGCAACGTGCATCGCCGTCGGAAAGACATCATTGGAACTCTGGCTTTTGTTCACATCGTCGTTAGGGTGAACTTTACGCTCCATCCCGCGCACGCCGCCGAGCAGTTCACTCGCCCGATTGGCCAGCACTTCGTTCATATTCATATTGCTTTGCGTGCCGGAACCGGTCTGCCAGATTGCCAGCGGGAATTCGTCGTCATGCAGCCCCGCCAGTACTTCATCCGCCGCCTGCCGAATGGCACTCGCTTTCTCTTCAGACAGCAAGCCTAAATCTTCATTAACTTTTGCCGCTGCGCGCTTGGTTAGCGCCAGCGCATGAATCAGTGAGGTGGGCATTTTCTCCGTTGAAATGCGGAAATGCTCCAGCGAGCGTTGAGTTTGTGCGCCCCACAGCTTATCTGCCGGGACATCGATCGCACCCATCGAATCTTTTTCGCTGCGTACTGTTTTCATGGCCTGCTCCTCACCTGATTAATTTTTTCTTTCTGTTTTGCTTTCGTTAAGCAACTTTTAGCTCACTCATTATTTACTATTTGATAACAAATGTTTGGTATTTCGTGCCATGTAAAAAAGCCGCCCCGAAGGGCGGCTCTGCTTATTTCACGCAGCGGCTACACTGCGTGAGTTGTATCTGCTGGAAGAAGTCATTTCCTTTATCATCCACCAGGATAAACGCAGGGAAATCTTCCACTTCGATTTTCCAGATGGCTTCCATTCCCAGTTCCGGATATTCAACACATTCCAGACTCTTAATACTCCCCTGCGCCAGCACTGCCGCAGGGCCGCCGATACTGCCGAGATAGAAACCGCCATGTTTTTTACAGGCATCCGTCACCTGCTGGCTGCGGTTACCTTTCGCCAGCATGATCATGCTGCCGCCCTGCGCTTGCAGTTGATCGACGTAAGAATCCATACGTCCGGCAGTCGTTGGGCCAAGAGAACCGGAGGCATAACCTTCCGGCGTTTTGGCCGGACCCGCGTAGTAAATTGGATGATCTTTAATGTACTGCGGCAGCCCTTCGCCGTTATCCATCCGCTCTTTCAGTTTGGCATGAGCGATATCACGACCGACGATAATCGTGCCGTTAAGCGATAAGCGTGTAGAAACGGGATACTGCGACAACTGTGCGAGGATCTCTTTCATTGGACGGTTAAGGTCAACGCGTACCGCTTCGCCTTCTCCCGCTTTACGCAGTTCTTCAGGGATGTATTTGCCAGGATTATGTTCCAGTTTTTCGATCCAGATCCCCTGACAGTTAATCTTCGCTTTGATATTACGGTCAGCAGAACAAGAGACGCCCATACCAATCGGGCAGGATGCGCCGTGGCGTGGCAGGCGAATCACGCGAATGTCATGGGCGAAATATTTCCCGCCAAACTGCGCGCCCAGACCGAGATTTTGCGCTTCAATCAGCAATTCGTTTTCCAGTTCCACATCGCGGAACGCCTGACCGTGCTCGTTCCCTTCCGTTGGCAGTTCGTCATAGTATTTAGCGGAAGCCAGTTTCACCGTTTTAAGGTTAGTTTCCGCAGAAGTTCCGCCAATAACGAACGCAATATGATAAGGAGGACACGCCGCCGTACCCAGTGTGCGCATTTTCTCAACCAGGTAATTTTTCAGTTTCCCCGGCGTCAGTAACGCTTTGGTTTCCTGATAGAGATACGTCTTGTTTGCCGAACCGCCACCTTTGGCGATACAGAGGAATTTGTACTCGTCGCCATCAACGGCATAAAGATCGATCTGCGCTGGCAAGTTGGTGCCGGTATTCACCTCTTTATACATATCCAGCGGCGCGTTTTGCGAGTAGCGCAGATTATCTTCGATATAAGTGTTATAGACACCGCGCGCCAGCGCCGCTTCGTCGCCACCACCGGTCCATACACGCTGTCCTTTTTTACCAACGATAATCGCGGTGCCGGTGTCCTGGCAGGTTGGCAGAACGCCTTTTGCGGCGATATCGGAGTTTCGCAGGAATTGCAGTGCCACATACTTGTCGTTTTCGCTGGCTTCCGGGTCACGCAAAATATCGGCTACCTGCTGTTGATGGGCCGGACGCAGCATGAATGACGCATCATGAAACGCCTGACGCGCCAGAAGAGTTAACGCTTCTGGTGCAACTTTCAAAATCTCCTGCCCTTCAAATTCAGATACGCTGACATATTCGCTGGTCAGCAGGTAGTACTCGGTATCATCTTTTTTGAGTGGGAAAGGAGCCTGATAATGAAAGGGTTTGTTTGACATTGTTCTCTCACTTACTGCCTGGTTTGGTTATGCTTTGGGCGGGTGTTCCATTGCCCTGTTAAAAGCGAGTTACATTATCCTACACACTTTTTTAACAAAAACTGAGACTAGTACGACTTTTTGCGGCTCCAGGTTACTTCCCGTAGGATTCTTGCTTTAATAGCGGGATTAATTTCCACATTTAAACAGGGATTGATCATGCAAAAACTCATTAACTCAGTGCAAAACTATGCCTGGGGCAGCAAAACGGCGTTGACTGAACTTTATGGCATGGAAAATCCGTCCAGCCAGCCGATGGCCGAGTTGTGGATGGGCGCGCATCCAAAGAGCAGTTCACGTGTGCACGATGCCGCAGGAGATATCGTTTCACTGCGTGATGTGATTGAGAGTGATAAAGCGACTCTTTTGGGAGATGCCGTTGCCAAACGCTTTGGCGAGTTGCCTTTCCTGTTCAAAGTATTATGCGCAGCCCAGCCGCTCTCCATTCAGGTGCATCCAAACAAACGCAATTCTGAAATCGGTTTTGCCAAAGAAAATGCCGCCGGTATTCCGATGAATGCCGCCGAGCGTAACTATAAAGATCCTAATCACAAGCCTGAGCTGGTTTTCGCCCTGACCCCTTTCCTCGCGATGAACGCGTTTCGTGAGTTTTCCGACATTGTCTCCCTGCTTCAGCCCGTCGCGGGCGCACATCCGGCCATTGCTCACTTTTTGCAGCAGCCCAATGCCGAACGTTTAAGCGAACTGTTTGCCAGCCTGTTAAATATGCAGGGTGAAGAGAAATCCCGCGCGCTGGCGATTTTGAAATCGGCGCTCGACAGTCAGCAGGGCGAACCGTGGCAAACGATTCGTTTAATTTCTGAATTTTACCCGGATGACAGCGGTCTGTTCTCCCCGCTGTTGCTGAATGTCGTGAAATTGAATCCTGGCGAAGCGATGTTCCTGTTCGCTGAAACACCGCACGCTTACCTGCAAGGCGTGGCTCTGGAAGTGATGGCGAACTCCGATAACGTGCTGCGTGCGGGTCTGACGCCTAAATACATTGATATTCCAGAGCTGGTTGCCAACGTGAAGTTTGCAGCCAAACCGGCCAACCAGTTGTTGACCCAGCCGGTGAAACAAGGCTCAGAGCTGGACTTCCCGATTCCGGTGGATGATTTTGCCTTCTCGCTGCATGACCTTAGCGATCAAGAAACCACCATCAGCCAGCAGAGTGCCGCCATTTTGTTCTGCGTCGAGGGCGATGCAACGCTGTGTAAAGGTTCTCAGCAGTTACAGCTTAAACCGGGTGAATCAGCGTTTATTGCCGCCAACGAGTCACCGGTGACGGTCATAGGCCACGGCCGTTTAGCCCGTGTTTACAACAAGCTGTAAGAGCTTACTGAAAAAATTAACATCTCTTGCTAAGCTTATTAAAGGCTTATAACACCTTCAGGCGGCCAGTCCGCCTGATTTTATTTTATGGATAATCATTATGAATAAATCGCTGGTAGCGGTAGGCGTCATTGTTGCGCTCGGCGTAGTCTGGACAGGCGGCGCATGGTACACAGGCAAGAAGATTGAAACCCATCTCGAAGACATGGTCGCGCAGGCAAACGCGCAACTCAAACTGACAGCTCCTGAATCCAACCTGGAAGTAAGTTATCAAAACTATCATCGCGGCGTATTCAGCAGCCAGTTGCAACTGGTGGTGAAACCCATTGCCGGGAAAGAAAATCCGTGGATTAAAAGCGGTCAGAGCGTCATCTTCAACGAATCGGTTGATCATGGTCCCTTCCCCCTTGCCCAGCTTAAAAAACTGAACCTGATCCCGTCGATGGCATCAATTCAAACCACGCTGGTCAATAACGAAGTAAGCAAACCACTGTTTGATATGGCAAAAGGTGAAACGCCTTTTGAGATTAACTCCCGCATTGGTTACAGCGGTGATTCCAGTTCCGATATTTCACTCAAGCCACTGAATTACGAGCAAAAGGATGAAAAGGTCGCCTTTAGCGGCGGCGAGTTCCAGTTAAATGCTGACAGAGACGGCAAAGCCATCTCCCTGTCCGGGGAAGCACAAAGCGGTCGGGTGGATGCGGTTAATGAGTATAACCAGAAAGTACAGTTGACCTTTAATAATCTGAAAACTGACGGTTCCAGCACGCTGGCAAGTTTTGGTGAGCGCGTAGGAAACCAAAAAATGTCGCTGGAAAAAATGACCATTTCAGTGGAAGGCAAAGAACTGGCACTGCTGGAAGGCATGGAGATCAGCGGTAAATCGGATCTGGTCAATGACGGTAAAACGATCAATAGCCAACTGGATTACTCGCTAAATAGCCTGAAGGTTCAGAATCAGGATCTGGGCAGTGGCAAGCTGACCTTAAAAGTCGGCCAGATCGACGGTGAAGCCTGGCATCAGTTTAGCCAGCAGTATAACGCGCAAACTCAGGCGCTGCTGGCACAGCCAGAAATCGCCAACAATCCCGAACTTTATCAGGAGAAAGTGACGGAAGTCTTCTTTAGCGCCCTGCCGCTGATGTTGAAAGGCGATCCAGTGATTACTATCGCGCCACTAAGCTGGAAAAACAGTCAGGGTGAAAGTGCGCTGAATCTGTCGCTGTTCCTGAAAGATCCGGCAACGACTAAAGAAGCGCCGCAAACGCTGGCACAGGAAGTGGACCGCTCGGTCAAATCTCTGGATGCGAAACTGACCATTCCGGTGGATATGGCAACTGAGCTGATGACTCAGGTAGCGAAGCTGGAAGGATATCAGGAAGATCAAGCGAAAAAACTGGCGAAACAGCAAGTTGAAGGTGCGTCAGCAATGGGGCAGATGTTCCGTCTGACCACCTTGCAGGACAATACCATCACCACCAGCCTGCAATATGCTAACGGTCAGATCACGTTAAACGGACAGAAAATGTCGTTAGAAGATTTTGTTGGCATGTTTGCGATGCCTGCTCTTAACGTTCCGGCTGTACCGGCAATTCCGCAGCAGTAATTCACGGCCAAAACGCCGGAGAATTTTCACTCCGGCGTTTTTTTCTCACTTCAGCATAAAGTCATACTGGATACTCATTTTCACATCCCAGTAATTCAGGCGATCGCCCAGCGCACTGCCATCGCGCTTTTCCCGCCCTTTATCGGCAGCAAGAAAGAAATTCATCCCTTGTAGCGGCCCTTCGCTAACCCGATAGTTCACGCCACCTAAGATACCCGCGCCTTCAATCCGCACGTCTCGTTTACTGGATTCATAGCCGCGGGTCACAATCGGTGCAAATGTCAGCGTAAATTGCGGGGTTAAACGATAGTTGACGCCCAATTGCCAGGACTGCATTCCTTCGCGGTTACGATCAAGACTTAATGAAAAGGGATAGCCAATGTCGGTGTCCACTACGGCTCCATTCATCGCATGGCGCAAATAACCACCACTGCCAAATACGCTTCCCCACGGCGCGCTCCAGGTCAATTGTCCACTAACCAACGCCGTTTCATTGGGCTGGCTGGTATTACGACTTAGGCCTTCGAGTTGCGCATAAAAGCCGAGCAACTCCCCTTTCAACGTATAATTCGGGTCGAGCGGTATGCTTTTCTCGAGAATACTTTGTATCTGGTTGGAAACATCTTTCTGTACCGATGCTCCCAGAGAATAGCGACTGGTATCATCATGCCAACTGGCGGCTAAAAAAAGAACGTGAGCGATGTTTATCGTATTTTCCCGTCTGGCTGTTATAAACCCCTTCATCACGAATACCGGTTGTTGAATCGGTCCATAAAAATACTCGTGAACGCCACATTCCCCACAATTCAATATTTGGCGTTAAAGCCCAGTAACCTAATGCTCCTTCGGAAACAGTCGGCAATGTCCGTTGCGAACTGCCAGCAATTAACGGAATACGATAAGGTAAGCTGCCATAACTATAATCTGTTCCGAAGCGACCTAATTTAAGCAGGCTATTTTCACTTGGGTTTTATTTTTACTGCCCCCAGGGCAAAGCCAAAACTTTTATCACCATCAAGATACCAGCGGGTACTCATATCAGCACGAGCACCTAATTTATAAACATAATATGCCGCGCCTTCGACACCAATAATATTAGAATAATAGCCACTATTAAAATCAAGTAATCCTCCCTGTACCCACGCGTAAATGTCTCTTCCCGCGCCAGCACTAGGTTTGTCAGCCCTGCGTAATTCATTTTTCAGTCTGATGCGTAGTCCCGCTTCATCGTCAGCCAGTTGTGCAGCGTAAGCGGTGGTAAGGCCAGAGGCAGCCGTCAGGCAAATAACGGCCATGGCCACTATTTTTCTCATAGTTGCACCTTTGATGTTCTGATTATTTTTATGGGATATTAATTAGTGATATCGCTGATTAATTGCTGCTGCATTTGTTTGCGATTATCAATTTCAACTACGATTTCTTTGAATTTTTTATCCGTGAGCGGATAAAACCAGATTATTATAAATGCCAGTAGCATAAACCCGCAGGGTACTAAGGCAATTGATGTGCGGATCCCCATAATAACTTCCGGTGTTTGCACCTGATTGGCAATATATCCGCTTAATCCCAAAATAAAGGCGGGAATTGATCCTCCTATTGCCTGGCCGCATTTGCGCGTAAATGAGAATAGCGAATAGGTAAGTCCTTCAATCCGCACACCAGTCAGGTATTCACCATATTCTACGGTATCGGCTTCCAGCGCCCACATCACCGTCATGGTAACGCCCTGACCAATTGAGGCAATGGCTAACGCAACCAGTGCCACCGGCAGCGACCAGACGGATACCCAGAAGAACAGCAGGTAACCACAAGTCCCCAGCAGCGCGCCAATCAGGAAGGTATTCTTTTTACCGATCCTGGCGACCATCCCCGGCACCAGCGGTGCCGACGCCACTGTACCGACCAGGTTCTGTACCAGCACTAACACCGTGAACAATCCTGCATCATTCAAAACGTAGCGTACGTAAAATAACGATGAGGCACTGACCGCGAAGGTCGAGATCAGCACACACAGCGCCCCAATGCACAACATAAACAGCGGGCGATTACGTTTCAGCGTTTGCAGACTGATCTTCAACGAAGGCTGCGCCACAATACGCACCACATTTTCACGCGTCGATTTGAAGCAGATGAAGTAAAGCAGCATTCCGGCAATCGCCAGCACAATCGTCCAGAAATGGTATACCGACACCATCTCCTCCGGGCTGGAGTTCTTAATGCTCGGTCCTATCAGAAATGCCAGGCAGACAAAGGTCAATGAAGCAGCAATCCCGCGAGCCGCGCCCAGACGGGCGCGGGATTGTGGTTGTTGGGTCATCGCGGTAGCAAGTGAACCATAAGGAATATTCACCAGGCTGTAGCAAAGCCCGAGGCCCATGTAGGTCAAATATGCATACACCACTTTGCTGCTATGGCTCCAGTCGGTCGGCACCCAGAATACCAGCACGCTGAAGATCATTAACGGCGCAGTACCGAAGAGTAAAAACGGGCGGAATTTTCCCCAGCGGGTATTCACACTGTCCACCACTCGTCCGGCGAGGACGTCGGCGAAGGCATCAAATACCCGCACCAGTAACAGCATAGTGCCCGCCGCAGCGGCACCGACGCCTGCGACGTCGGTGTAGTAACTCAACAAGAAGAGCGCCCCCATTGCGAAGGCGAAGTTATTGGCGACGTCACCGAGGCTGTAGCCGACGATGGTGCGCCAGGAGAGTTGTTGATTCATTGTTTGCCTCCCTGCTGCGGTTTTTCACCGAAATTCATGCCAGTCCAGCGTTTTTGCAGCAGGAAAGCCGCCGATTTCGGTTTGCGGTCGCGGGTGAAGATCCCTTTCTTGTTGCCGCCAACGCGCATAATGCCCTGCGAGGTCGCAAAATCAGCGAAGTTCCATACCTGTTCACCGACGACGGCGCTGACGCGATCAAAGACGCGGTGATACATATCCAGCCATGCGCACTGATACTCTTCACTCCACATGTCGGTGTACATCGAGTGCAGACCCGCTAACGTATCCACGCCGTATTCGGTGATGATAATCGGCTGATGCAGTTTCTCCTGCCAGGCAAGCAGTTCTTTTTCCAGTACCTTCTCTGCCGTTTCCAAATCGCCGCTTTGGACATACCAACCGTAATAACGATTCAGGCACAGCACATCAAAGAGATCGCTGATGGTATCGGTGTGAGCGTCGCAGAACATTACATTGACGCAGGTGATCGGTCGCGTCGGGTCCAGTTTACGCGTTGCCTCCGCCAGTGGTGCGAAATATTCCCGTGCACCTTGCGGGCGAGTATCCGGTTCGTTGGCAATGCTCCACATCACCACGCTGGGGTGGTTTTTGTCACGCGCAATCAGTTCGTTAATCGCCTGTAAGTGCGCCTGCTGAGTCTCCCCGTTGACTGCCTCTTCGCTGTAGAGTTCTTTTGGCTTGTTACCCGCTTCAAATCCAATGCCTAAAGAGAGGTTAAAGCCGACGGCAGCAGTTTCATCAATCACCACAATGCCATTTTCATCAGCCCAGTCGAGCATCTCTTCAGCGTAAGGGTAATGCGAGGTACGGTAAGAGTTGGCACCAATCCAGTCCATCAATGCGTGATCGTGCACCATCAGCACGTTATCGAACCCTTTACCGCGTAAATCCGCATCTTCATGACGACCAAAACCAGTGAAGTAGAACGGTTTGTGGTTGATCAGGAACTGTTCGCCCTTCACTGCCACTGACCGGATACCGACGCGCAGCGGGTAGATATCACACTCTGTCTGGCTTTTGGCTGTGACGCACAGTTCATAGAGATAACCTTCACCCGGTTGCCAGAGGTGCGGATTCACCACTTGCAAAGTCCCGCTGTTGCCTTGTCCAGTCGCAACAACCTGTTGATCCGCATCACGCAGTTCAACGCTGACATCACCATTTGCCACCACCTGCCAGTCAATAGACGCGTGGTTACAGTCTTGCGCGACATGCGTCACCACGGTGATATCGCCCACCCAGGTGTTCGGTGTGGTGTAGAGCATTACGCTGCGATGGATCCCGGCGTAGTTAAAGAAATCATGGAAGTAAGACTGCTTTTTCTTGCCGTTTTCGTCGGTAATCACCATTCCCGGCGGGATAGTCTGCCAGTTCAGTTCGTTGTTCACACAAACGGTAATACGTACACTTTTCCCGGCAATAACATATGGCGTGACATCGGCTTCAAACGGCGTATAGCCGCCCTGATGCTCCATCACTTCCTGATTATTTACCCACACTTTGCCGTAATGAGTGACCGCATCGAAACGCAGGACGATACGCTGCCCCGTCCAACCTTTCGGTATAAAGACTTCGCGCTGATACCAGACGTTGCCCACATAATTACGAATATCTGCATCGGCGAACTGATCGTTAAAACTGCCAGGCACAGCAATTGCCCGGCTTTCTTGTAATGCGCTTTCCCACCAACGCTGAGAGATTCCACAGTTTTCCCGATCCAGGCTGAATGCCCACAGGCCGTCGAGTTTTTTGATTTCACGAGTTGGGGTTTCTACAGGACGTAACATAAGGGACTCCTCATTAAGATAAAAATACTGGTCAACCTTTAATCTGATTAGTTAACCAATTCTGTGTTGCACACAGTTATCTGTGAGAAACCCATGGAAGAGAAATGGAAATAAAAAAGAACTGACACCGCGATCAAAAAACCAAAAACTGCAATACCCACAGCGTGATATGGATCGCATTAATCTTTAAAACAGCGTTGACAGAAGACACAAAATAAGCAACCGAACGCTCGTTCGACTACTTATAAAGCGATAAATTCCCATGACATATGGTTTCGGCGAATGTTTTAGTGGGATTTTTCGACCAGGGGAGAACGTTTTTTGTTCAGCCGTGTTGAGACATTGAACGCGGGCACTCTCTTCACCGGCCCGCGGAAAGTGAGGATCAGGATGCGGTCAAGATACCGCCAATCATCGCGCGCAGCCCCTGGGCAAATAACGCTTCTCGCGCCAGGTCTTCCGCTTCGATATCGGCCAGCACGCCATAGGTCAGATCCAGCAGTAAACGAGAGGTCATTGCCGTGTTAATGTCAGGGCTTATCTCGCCTTTTTGCTGGGCATCCCTCATGCGCTGGGCAATACATTCCGTGATGGTCAGATGTTTATTCTTAAGCATGGTGGCAACCTGTGGATTGCGCATCCCTTCTGCCATAATTTCGACCACCAGCGCTCGTTGTCCAAAGGCTTCATGGGTGAGAGAGACTATCGACTCGACCATATAGTCAACGAAATGGATCCCTTCAATCGGTTCCCGGAAGCGGGCCAACGCCCTCTCCTGGTCCTGGAGAATAATCGCCTGAATCAAGGCTTCTTTCGAAATAAAGTGGTGATAAAGCGTCCCGGGACTGATAGCGCAGGATTTACAGATGGCTTTCATTGAGGCACTGTGAAATCCATTTTCTGAAAAAATCTCTCTGGCAGCATTGAGGATCCGGGTCCGTGTCGGTTGTGCTTCAGTTTGCATGTTATCCATCGTTAAACCAATATAGTTAGCATGAATAACTAGTTTACCGCGTTGTCCGGTGAGCGCCTATCATTGCAGTTGAATTGTGCGAAGGTACACCCGTTTCGTTTACTATTTGCACGACAATTGGTCAACCAGCAGGCGGAATTTGGCTACCAGTTATCTGGCGGAGGTTTTCCCTACTCTACACGCGGTGTCGGTAAACAACACTCACTCGGTTGTTTACCGACCTGTTAGCGTATTAATTCAGTTCCTGTACACCACCGCCGGAGACGGTGAGTATTTGCCCGCTTATCCAGCTGGCAGCTGGTGAACAGAGGAATAGCGCCGCGTTGGCAATATCTTGCGGTTGGCCCAGACGCCTGATTGGCGTGTGCTGCAACATTTTCTGTTCAATTTCTGGTGTAATAACGGATTTCAGGGCATCAGTTAATATTGCCCCAGGCGCTATGCCATTCACCCGAATATTTTTTTCACCCAGGTCAAACGCCATATTCCTGACCAGATGGCTGGCCGCCGCTTTAGATGACGCATAGGAGGTCATGTTTTTATTTTTATTTTCTGCCGCCATAGATGTGATGGTCAAAATAACGCCTCCGCCATTTTTTTCCATTTCAGGCGCAATGAGTTGTGACAGACGGAAAAAAGAAAACACATTCAGTTCATAAGCGCGGCGGAAATCCGCCATTGGCATATCAAACGGTTTAGGACCACCACCACCAGCATTGTTAGCCAGAATATCAACTTTGCCCAGCTTACTGATGGCAAAGCCTGCCAGAGCAGATAACTCCTGTTCGGAAGTAATATCACAGCGCCAGGCAAATGCCTGCCCACCCAGTTGTTGAATTTCATCTACAACATGATTAGCTGCATCGGCGTTAATATCACTGACCACCACAGATGCGCCAGCTGTCGCGAATGTAATGGCGATTTCTTTACCAATACCTGCACCCGCACCTGTGATGATGGCGCATTTTCCGTCGAGTCTCAGGTTGTCAGAATTAAACACATAAACCTCCTGTGAACTTCAGTAAAAATAAAAGGCACCGCCTGTGTGCCACATTTTTTATCATTAACTTTGAGGAAAGGACACTACCAGGTATAGCAGATAAAGAGAGGATTATTTCGCCGCAATGAGCCGGGCAGGAATAATAAGATTACGTGAATGCGTCTCTTCATGAGTAATTTTTTGCATCATGCGATCCGCAAGTGTCGTACCAAGTTCCCGCGCAGGCGTGCTGGCCCAGGTAACGGGTATATCATCAAGTGCAGTTGGCGTCGCATCGGTAAATGCCGCCAGTGAAACCTGTTGTTCAAAGTAACGATCGACGCCACTTTCGCCACTTTGCCGCCCTGCTTTCAGCAAACCAAACCATGCCCCCATCGCAATAGTTTCGTTGTAACAAACCACGGCGCTGATGGTCGGGTTATGGCGCAAAAGCGCCGTAATGGCTTCCGCAGCTTGCTTCTGACTCGAGGCACACTCCAGTACCCAATCACTGTGAAATGGCAGGCTGAATTTTAATAGTGTCGCGCAATAGCCACCCACTCGTTCCGCACGGGTTAAAGAGGAGCTTTGCCCTCCCAGCCAGGCAATACGCTGGTGTCCATTGCGAATGAGATGCTCTGTCAATAACTGCGCTGCCTGCATGTTATCCGGGCGAACAGTATCAACATCATCAAGATAGCTGGCGCGGGAAGCGAAAATCACCGGGATACCTTTTTCTTCTGCCATGCGCCGCAGGTCATCACTGCTCCCTGCCGCACCGGCAATGACGACACCATCGACGCCCTGGTTCAGTAGCAGTGAAAAGCGCTGAGTCAGTTGCTCGCCGTCTTTACCGCCGTGGAGCAAAAAAACCATTCGCCCCTGCGCTTCCAGTGCCTCCGTCAGCCCGGCTGTTAATTCAGCGTAAAACGGCGCCGACAAGTCACGCACAATTAAGCCAACCACACCACTCTGCCCGCCGCGTAGTGCCGACGCCTGGCGATTGCGCACAAACCCCAGTTCTTCAATGGCGGCGTTAACACGTTCTCCTGTGGCGGTAGAGATTCGCCCTTTGCCACTAAGCACCAGCGAAACGGTACTGACCGACACGCCCGCAGCGAGCGCAACATCATGAATGGTGATTTTTTGGCGGTAGCCATGCAGATGACCTACTCCCTGATTATGTGACAGATAAAAACGTTTTACCTTTTATTTATCTTATACCCGCTATTATCGTTGCGTAATGTGATTTATGCCTCACTAAAATTTGATAAAAACGTTTTTATCTTCTCGCGCAATTTATTGAATCCAGATTGTTCTCTACGAGGAGTCGTTTTATGACGGCGAAAGCAGCACCGAAAGTCACGCTGTGGGAATTCTTCCAGCAGTTAGGCAAAACCTTTATGTTACCTGTCGCATTACTGTCGTTCTGCGGCATTATGTTGGGGATTGGCAGTTCCCTTAGTAGCCACGATGTCATCACACTGATCCCGGCATTGGGTAACCCTGTGTTGCAGGCCATCTTTACCTGGATGAGCAAGGTTGGTTCGTTCGCGTTTAGTTTCCTGCCAGTGATGTTCTGTATCGCCATCCCGCTGGGTCTGGCGCGCGAAAACAAAGGCGTCGCGGCGTTCGCTGGTTTTGTTGGTTACGCAGTGATGAACCTGGCGGTGAACTTCTGGTTGACCAATAAAGGCATTCTGCCGACCACCGATGCTGCCGTGCTGAAAGCCAATAATATCCAGAGCATTCTTGGGATCCAGTCGATCGACACCGGGATCCTCGGTGCAGTGATCGCCGGTATTATCGTCTGGATGTTACATGAACGTTTCCATAATATCCGCCTGCCAGATGCGCTGGCATTCTTCGGCGGTACGCGCTTCGTACCAATCATCTCCTCGCTGGTGATGGGCCTTGTCGGTCTGGTGATTCCATTGGTCTGGCCGATCTTCGCCCTGGGCATTAGCGGCTTAGGCCATATGATTAACAGCGCGGGTGATTTCGGACCTATGCTGTTTGGTACCGGTGAACGTCTGCTGCTGCCGTTTGGTCTGCATCACATTCTGGTGGCATTAATTCGCTTTACTGACGCAGGCGGCACGCAGGAAGTCTGCGGTCAAACCGTCAGCGGCGCACTAACCATATTCCAGGCGCAATTGAGTTGCCCGACCACTCACGGTTTCTCTGAAAGCGCCACGCGCTTCCTCTCGCAGGGCAAAATGCCTGCATTCCTCGGTGGTCTGCCAGGTGCAGCGTTAGCGATGTATCACTGTGCGCGCCCGGAAAATCGCCATAAAATTAAAGGCCTGCTGATTTCTGGCCTGATCGCCTGTGTCGTTGGCGGCACTACCGAACCGCTGGAATTCCTGTTCCTGTTCGTAGCGCCAGTTCTGTACGTCATCCACGCGCTGTTAACCGGCCTCGGCTTCACCGTCATGTCTGTGCTCGGTGTCACCATCGGTAATACCGACGGCAATATCATCGACTTTGTGGTGTTCGGTATTCTGCATGGCCTGTCAACCAAGTGGTACATGGTGCCAGTGGTGGCGGCAATCTGGTTTGTTGTTTACTACGTCATCTTCCGTTTCGCTATTACCCGCTTCAATTTGAAAACCCCTGGCCGCGATAGCGAAATTGCCAGCTCAATCGAAAAAGCCGTTGCCGGTACGCCGGGTAAATCAGGTTACAACGTTCCGGCAATCCTCGAAGCCTTAGGCGGTGCCGACAATATTGTCAGCCTCGATAACTGCATTACTCGTCTGCGTTTGTCAGTGAAAGATATGTCCCTTGTTAATGTGCAGGCACTGAAGGACAATCGGGCAATTGGCGTAGTACAACTTAATCAACATAACCTGCAGGTTGTGATCGGGCCGCAAGTTCAGTCAGTCAAAGATGAAATGGCCGGTCTGATGCGCACTGTTCAGGCATAAGGATAAGATATGTTCGATTTTTCGAAGGTCGTGGATCGTCATGGCACATGGTGCACACAGTGGGATTATGTCGCTGACCGTTTCGGCACTGCTGACCTGTTACCGTTCACGATTTCAGACATGGATTTTGCCACGGCTCCCTGCATTATCGAGGCGCTGAATCAGCGCCTGATGCACGGCGTGTTTGGATACAGTCGCTGGAAAAACGATGAATTTCTCGCGGCTATCGCCCACTGGTTTTCCACACAGCATTACACCGCCATTGATACGCAGTCGGTGGTATATGGCCCTTCCGTTATCTATATGGTGTCGGAACTGATTCGTCAGTGGTCCGCTGTCGGTGAAGGTGTGGTGATCCATACCCCGGCCTACGACGCATTTTACAAAGCCATTGAAGGTAATCAGCGCACTGTGATGCCCGTTGCTTTAGAGAAGCGGGTTGATGGCTGGTTTTGCGATATGGGCAAACTGGAAGCCGTGTTGGCGAAACCGGAATGTAAAATTATGCTCCTGTGTAGCCCTCAGAATCCTACCGGTAAAGTCTGGACTTGCGATGAACTGGAAACAATGGCTGACCTGTGCGAACGCTATGGTGTGCGCGTTATCTCCGATGAAATCCATATGGATATGGTATGGGGTGAGCAACCGCATATTCCCTGGAGCAATGTAGCTCGCGGCGACTGGGCGCTACTAACTTCTGGTTCGAAAAGTTTCAATATTCCGGCTCTGACCGGGGCTTACGGGATTATTGAAAATAACGACAGCCGTGAAGCGTATTTATCGGCCCTGAAAAGCCGTGATGGGCTTTCCTCCCCTGCGGTACTGGCGTTAACCGCTCATATCGCTGCCTATCAGCAAGGCGCACCGTGGCTTGATGCCTTACGCGTCTATCTGAAAGATAACCTGACGTATATCGCAGAGACGATGAACGCCGCGTTCCCTGAACTCAACTGGCAGATTCCCCAATCCACTTATCTCGCATGGCTTGATTTACGTCCGTTGAACATTGATGACAACGCGTTGCAAAAAGCCCTGATTGAACAAGAAAAAGTCGCAATCATGCCGGGATATACCTACGGTGAAGAAGGCCGTGGCTTTGTTCGGCTCAATGCCGGATGCCCACGTTCTAAACTGGAAAAAGGTGTCGCTGGATTAATTAACGCCATCCGAGCTGTACGCTAATTGCGATTGCGCAACGCAAATAATCGTTGCGCAATCGTAGATTTTTACCCTGCTTTGTTTTTATAATGGTGCGCACTTTTATATCCAGAAAAAGAGTGCGACCATGATTGATACCACCCTGCCATTAACTGATATCCATCGCCACCTTGATGGCAACATTCGTCCCCAGACCATCCTTGAACTTGGCCGCCAGTATAATATCTCGCTACCTGCACAATCCCTGGAAACGATAATTCCACACGTTCAGGTCATTGCCAACGAACCCGATCTGGTGAGTTTTCTGACTAAGCTTGACTGGGGCGTTAAAGTTCTCGCCTCGCTCGACGCATGCCGTCGCGTGGCGTTTGAAAATATTGAAGATGCTGCCCGAAACGGTCTGCACTATGTCGAACTGCGTTTTTCGCCAGGTTATATGGCAATGACGCATCAGTTGCCTGTTGCGGGTGTTGTCGAAGCCGTTATTGACGGCGTACGTGAAGGTTGCCGCACCTTTGGTGTGCAGGCGAAACTTATCGGCATTATGAGCCGGACCTTTGGCGAAGCTGCCTGCCAGCAAGAGCTGGAGGCATTTTTAGCCCACCGTGATCAGATTACCGCACTGGATTTAGCCGGTGATGAACTTGGTTTTCCGGGGAGTTTGTTCCTCTCTCACTTCAACCACGCGCGTGATGCAGGCTGGCATATTACCGTCCACGCAGGCGAAGCTGCCGGGGCAGAAAGTATCTGGCAAGCCATTCGTGAACTGGGAGCTGAACGCATTGGGCATGGCGTAAAAGCCATTGAAGACCGGGCGCTGATGGATTTCCTCGCCGAGCAACAAATTGGCATAGAATCCTGCCTGACCTCCAATATTCAGACCAGTACCGTGGCATCTCTGGCGACACATCCGCTGAAAACGTTCCTTGAGCATGGTATCTGCGCCAGTATTAACACCGACGACCCGGGTGTTCAGGGCGTCGATATCATTCACGAATATACCGTTGCCGCGCCCGCTGCAGGTTTATCTCGCGAGCAAATCCGCCAGGCGCAGATTAATGGTCTGGAAATGGCTTTCCTCAGCGCAGAGGAAAAACGCGCACTGCGAGAAAAAGTCGCAGCGAAGTAACAAAAATGGATGGTGCTAATTGCACCATCCCCTTTTCAAGCAAGGCACAAAGTCGAGCGATGTTTGGCGGATTCGATGCCCAGCTCAATCAACTCCATTACCTGAATGGCCTGACTTGCTGGCACCGGGTTTTCACCGTCGCCATTCAACGCATCACGAATGGCAGCATAGTAAGCCGGATAATTCCCCGGCACGGTCAACAGCGTTTCTTCAACACGTTCCTCGCCTTCAACGCGGGTTAGTACACCGTCACGCATATCGTAGCCCCAGTCTTCCTGCGGCAGACGCTCACCATTTTTCAACCGCTCTTCCTGCGGATCGAGGCCGTATTTAACATAGCTGCCACGGGAGCCATGCACGATATAACGTGCTGACTCAGCTGCCGCCAACATGGTGCCGTGTAAAATGACCCGCCGCTGTGGGTAGGACAAAATGGCGTGGAAATAATCAGTCGACTGCGCCCCCGGGCGCAACTGTGCTAAATCCACCGTCATACTGACGGGTAAGCCAAAAAGCGTAATAGCTTGATCGAGCAAATGCGGTGCCAAATCATACCAGATACCGCTGCCAGGGCCGCCCTGTTCACGCCAGCGATCGCGCACCTGCGGCCGGAAGCGGTCAAAATGAGACTCAAAGTACGCAACTTCACCCAGCGAGCCTTCTGCGAGCAAACCTTTTAGTGTCAAAAAATCGCTATCCCAGCGACGATTATGAAACACCGACAATACGCGACCCAGACTTTTTGCTAACGCATCCAGTTCTCGAGCTTGTGACAGTGTCACGGTAAAAGGCTTGTCGACGACCACATGTTTACCCGCTTCAAGCGCCGCTTTGGCTAACGGGAAATGGGTATCATTTGGTGTGGGAATGACAATCAAGTCTATGTTGGGATCATTAAAAAGATGCTTTGGTTCAGAGACAACCGTCACTGTTGGCCAGTCGGCTTTTACTTTTGTTTCGTCACTGCTGGAAATTACTGCCAGTTCTAGTCCGGGCGTGCCCGCAATCAGGGGCGCATGGAAGGTTTTGCTCGCATAACCATACCCAATCAACCCAACACGGATGTTGTCGCTCATGTCATTGCCTCTCAGAGAAGTACGATCGCTATTTGACACTATCCTTTACCCTCTCTCAACAGTTTAATAACCTGCCCGCAATAAGGGATGTTATTTAACTTAAGTCAAAGAAATGGCGAATTTTCTAATGATAAAAGCTAAATATCGCAAAAACCTCAGCAAAAATCTTGCTGGGGCAATTATTGCTAAGTAACATTTACCCCCTGAAGTTAATGGATCACTCAACATAGATGTGGGCAGTAATGAATCGTCTTATTGAATTAACAGGTTGGATCGTTCTTGTCGTTTCTGTCATTCTCCTTGGCGTGGCGAGTCACATTGACAACTACCAGCCGCCAGAACAGAGTACAACAGTACAACATAAGTAATACCTGCACTTGCAGACCAGCATGCAGCCCGTCCGGATGCATGTTTTAACTTGTCGGGTATTAAACCAGGAATTTATTATCTTGTGGTGTGTTGTCGGCGATTGGCAGGGATAGTAAAGCGCGTTACTCTTTTCATGACAGTATTTTATCCCTGAATATTTACCATCAGCACATTCTTATTATTGTTATTACATAAGCGTTCACTTTTGGTGAAGTTTTATCATTACATATAATACCTACCACTTTGGTATTAATTATTTTATGGGCCTTTTATGACTGTTCAGGACTACTTATTAAAATTTCGCAAAATCAGTTCACTCGAAAGCCTGGAAAAACTCTACGATCATCTTAATTACACACTGACCGACGATCAGGACCTTATCAACATGTATCGCGCCGCCGATCACCGCCGCGCAGAGCTGGTGTCTGGCGGGCGTTTGTTTGACCTGGGCCAGGTGCCGAAGTCCGTCTGGCATTATGTCCAATAAAGAAAGTAGCGATTGATAATAAAAACCTTATAATAACGCCCCTAAAATTAGATTTGCCTGTTTGCTGTCGCTATTCTGGAGAACCTATGACCACCACAACGCCACAACGTATTGGAGGCTGGTTGCTTGGCCCTTTGGCCTGGCTGTTAGTCGCTCTATTGAGTACGACGCTGACGCTGTTACTGTATACCGCAGCGTTATCTTCTCCTCAAACATATAAAACGATCGGCGAACAAGCACTGACAACGCAAATCTTATGGGGCGTTTCTTTTATTACCGCCATCGCCATGTGGTATTACACTTTGTGGTTGACCATCGCTTTCTTTAAACGTCGGCGTTGTGTTCCTAAACACTATATTATCTGGCTACTGATCTCCGTATTACTGGCTGTTAAAACCTTCGCTTTTTCGCCAGTTGCAGATGGCGTAGCCGTGCGCCAGTTGTTGTTTACTTTGCTGGCAACCGCATTGATAGTCCCCTATTTCAAACGCTCGTTGCGGGTCAAAGCGACGTTTGTGAATCCGTAATAACCTTACAGTTAACCTGTTGTCGCCTGCTCTGGATTAACGGATAATAGGCGGCTTTTTTATTTCAGGCCGAAAAATGACTGACTACCTGTTACTGTTTGTCGGAACTGTACTGGTCAATAACTTTGTACTGGTTAAGTTTCTGGGCCTCTGTCCGTTTATGGGCGTTTCCAAAAAACTGGAAACTGCAATGGGGATGGGGCTGGCAACAACATTTGTGATGACGCTGGCGTCAATTTGCGCCTGGCTTATCGATACGTGGATCTTGATTCCACTCAATCTGATTTACCTGCGCACGCTAGCGTTTATTTTAGTGATCGCTGTTGTCGTGCAGTTCACCGAGATGGTAGTGCGTAAAACCAGCCCGGTGCTTTATCGTCTGCTGGGGATTTTTCTGCCGCTTATTACCACCAACTGTGCAGTGCTTGGTGTCGCGTTGCTGAATATTAATCTCGGGCATAATTTCTTGCAGTCGGCGCTGTACGGTTTTTCAGCAGCTGTCGGCTTCTCGTTGGTGATGGTGCTTTTCGCAGCCATCCGCGAGCGCCTGGCTGTGGCTGATGTCCCGGCACCTTTTCGTGGTAATGCCATTGCGCTGATTACCGCAGGTCTTATGTCTCTGGCCTTTATGGGCTTTAGTGGTTTGGTGAAGTTGTAATGAATGCTATCTGGATTGCCGTTGCCGCCATAAGCCTGCTGGGCCTGGCGTTTGGCGCCATTCTGGGTTATGCCTCCCGCCGTTTTGCGGTGGAAGACGATCCGGTCGTTGAGAAAATTGACGAAATTTTACCGCAGAGCCAGTGTGGTCAATGCGGTTATCCTGGCTGTCGCCCGTATGCGGAGGCTATCAGTTGCAACGGTGAAAAAATCAATCGCTGCGCCCCTGGTGGCGAAGCAGTAATGCTGAAAATTGCCGAGTTGCTCAACGTCGAACCACAGCCGCTGGATGGCGAAGCGCAAGAGTTGACGCCTGCGCGTATGGTAGCGGTTATCGATGAAAATAACTGTATTGGCTGCACTAAGTGTATTCAGGCGTGTCCGGTGGACGCCATTGTCGGTGCTACCCGAGCAATGCATACCGTCATGAGCGATCTGTGCACAGGTTGTAATCTGTGTGTAGACCCATGCCCAACGCATTGCATCTCCTTACAACCGGTTGCAGAAACGCCAGACAGCTGGAAATGGGATCTGAACACCATTCCCGTGCGCATCATTCCCGTGGAACACCATGCTTAAGTTATTCTCTGCTTTCAAAAAAAATAAAATCTGGGACTTCGATGGCGGCATTCATCCACCGGAGATGAAAACTCAGTCCAACGGTACTCCCCTGCGCCAGGTTCCGCTGGCGCAGCGATTTGTTATTCCACTGAAACAGCATATTGGTGCTGAAGGCGAGCTGTGCGTTAACGTTGGTGATAAGGTACTGCGCGGACAGCCACTCACCCGTGGACGCGGCAAAATGCTACCGGTTCACGCGCCCACTTCGGGTACCGTTACTGCTATTGCGCGCCACTCTACTGCCCATCCATCGGCATTGGCTGAATTAAGCGTGATTATTGACGCCGATGGGGAAGATTGCTGGATCCCACGTGACGGTTGGACCGATTACCGCTCACGCACTCGGGAAGAATTAATCGAACGCATTCATCAATTTGGCGTCGCCGGACTGGGTGGTGCTGGCTTCCCTACTGGCGTTAAATTGCAGGGCGGCGGCGATAAAATCGAAACGTTGATCATTAATGCCGCAGAATGCGAGCCGTATATTACCGCCGATGACCGCTTGATGCAGGATTGCGCCGCCCAGGTCGTGGAAGGTATTCGCATTCTTGCGCATATTCTACAGCCACGCGAAATTCTGATCGGCATTGAAGATAACAAACCGCAGGCAATTTCCATGCTGCGTGCGGTGTTGGCGGATTCTCACGATATTTCTCTGCGAGTTATTCCGACCAAATATCCCTCTGGCGGCGCCAAACAGTTAACCTACATCCTGACCGGAAAGCAGGTTCCACACGGCGGTCGTTCATCAGATATCGGCGTGTTAATGCAAAACGTCGGCACGGCTTACGCAGTGAAACGAGCCGTTATTGATGGCGAGCCGATTACCGAGCGTGTCGTAACGCTAACTGGCGAAGCAATTGCACGCCCCGGCAACGTCTGGGCACGACTGGGTACGCCGGTCCGTCATTTATTGAACGATGCAGGATTCTGCCCTTCTGCCGATCAAATGGTGATTATGGGCGGCCCGCTAATGGGCTTTACCTTGCCGTGGCTGGATGTCCCGGTCGTAAAAATAACCAACTGTTTACTGGCACCGTCTGCCAATGAACTTGGCGAACCACAGGAAGAACAAAGCTGCATCCGTTGTAGCGCCTGTGCTGATGCCTGCCCTGCAGATCTCCTGCCGCAACAGTTGTACTGGTTCAGCAAAGGTCAGCAGCACGATAAAGCCACCACACATAACATTGCCGATTGTATTGAATGCGGGGCCTGTGCGTGGGTTTGCCCAAGCAATATCCCTCTTGTGCAATATTTCCGTCAGGAAAAAGCCGAGATTGCCGCCATTCGTCAGGAAGAAAAACGCGCAGCCGAAGCAAAAGCGCGCTTTGAAGCTCGTCAGGCACGTCTGGAACGTGAAAAAGCCGCACGTCTTGAACGACACAAGAACGCGGCGGTTCAACCTGCGGCCAAAGACAAAGATGCGATTGCTGCCGCACTGGCACGCGTAAAAGAAAAACAGGCCCAGGCCACACAGCCTATTGTGATTAAAGCGGGCGAACGCCCGGATAACAGCGCGATTATTGCGGCACGGGAAGCGCGTAAAGCGCAAGCCAGAGCGAAACAGGCTGAATTGCAACAGACTAACGAAGCCTCAACCGTTGCCGATCCACGTAAAACTGCCGTTGAAGCGGCTATTGCCCGTGCCAAAGCACGCAAGCAGGAGCAACAGCCTGCTAACGAAGAGCCGCAGGAACAGGTTGATCCGCGTAAAGCTGCCGTCGAAGCCGCTATCGCCCGTGCTAAAGCGCGCAAGCTGGAACAGCAGCAGGCCAACGTAGAGCAGGAAGAACAGGTTGATCCCCGCAAAGCTGCAGTTGCCGCGGCTATCGCCCGGGTTCAGGCAAAAAAAGCCGCTCAGCAAAAGGTTGTAAACGAGGACTAAATGGTATTCAGAATAGCTAGCTCCCCTTATACCCATAACCAGCGCCAGACATCGCGCATCATGCTGCTGGTGCTGGTCGCAACCGTTCCAGGTATCGCTGCGCAACTGTGGTTTTTTGGCTGGGGTACTCTCGTTCAACTCCTGTTGGCCTCGGTCAGTGCACTCTTAGCCGAAGCCCTCGTACTCAAACTGCGCAAGCAATCTGTAGCTGCAACCTTAAAAGATAACTCAGCATTGCTAACGGGCTTATTACTGGCGGTAAGTATTCCGCCTCTTGCGCCGTGGTGGATGGTGGTACTCGGCACGGTGTTTGCCGTAATCATCGCTAAACAGCTGTATGGCGGTCTGGGGCAAAATCCGTTTAACCCGGCAATGATTGGTTATGTGGTATTACTGATCTCCTTCCCGGTGCAGATGACCAGCTGGTTGCCGCCGCATGAGATTGCGGTCAACATCCCTGGATTCATTGACGCTGTACAGATTATCTTCAGCGGTCATACCGCCAGTGGTGGTGATATGAACACACTTCGCTTAGGTATCGATGGCATTAGCCAGGCGACACCGCTGGATACGTTCAAAACATCTGTACGCGCCGGTCATTCGGTTGAGCAGATTATGCAGTATCCAATCTACAGCGGTGTTCTCGCGGGCGCTGGCTGGCAATGGGTAAACCTCGCCTGGCTGGTTGGTGGCGTGTGGCTGCTATGGCAGAAAGCGATTCGTTGGCATATTCCCGTCAGTTTCTTAGTGACATTGGCCCTGTGCGCAACGCTGGGTTGGTTGTTCGCCCCCGAAACACTAGCTTCGCCGCAGATTCATTTGCTGTCTGGCGCAACCATGCTCGGTGCATTCTTTATTCTGACCGATCCAGTAACCGCGTCTACCACCAATCGTGGTCGTCTGATTTTCGGTGCGCTGGCGGGATTATTAGTCTGGCTGATCCGCAGTTTTGGTGGCTATCCTGACGGCGTTGCCTTTGCTGTCCTGCTGGCGAACATCACGGTTCCTCTGATCGATTACTACACGCGTCCACGCGTATACGGCCATCGCAAAGGATAAACCATGCTGAAGACTATCCGAAAACACGGTATTACGCTGGCGCTGTTCGCCGCTGGTTCAACAGGTTTAACGGCTGCCATCAACCAGATGACCAAAGCCACGATTGCTGAACAGGCTAGCCTGCAACAAAAAGCGTTATTTGATCAGGTGTTACCAGCCGATCGCTATAACAACGAGCTGGCCCAAAGTTGCTATATAGTGACTGCGCCAGAGTTAGGAAAAGGTGAACATCGGATTTACATCGCGAAACAGGATGATAAACCGGTAGCTGCCGTTCTGGAGGCCACCGCGCCGGATGGTTATTCCGGTGCGATTCAGTTGTTGGTTGGGGCCGATTTTAACGGCACGGTACTTGGCACCCGCGTGACAGAACATCACGAAACGCCGGGACTTGGCGACAAAATCGAACTGCGCCTTTCTGACTGGATCACCCATTTTGCGGGTAAACAAATCAGCAGTGCGGATGACGCTCACTGGGCGGTGAAGAAAGATGGTGGTGATTTCGACCAGTTCACCGGGGCGACCATTACGCCTCGCGCGGTGGTGAATGCGGTAAAACGCGCCGGATTGTATGCCCAAACGTTGCCAGCACAACTTTCTCAACTTCCTGCCTGTGGAGAATAAACCGTGAGCGAAATTAAAGACGTTATTGTTCAGGGGTTATGGAAGAACAACTCCGCGCTGGTCCAGTTACTTGGCCTCTGTCCGCTGCTGGCGGTCACTTCCACTGCCACCAACGCACTGGGTTTAGGGCTTGCGACAACGCTGGTGTTGACTCTCACCAACCTGACCATCTCGACGCTGCGTCACTGGACGCCAGCCGAAATCCGAATCCCGATTTACGTGATGATCATCGCCTCGGTGGTCAGCGCCGTACAAATGCTGATTAACGCATACGCCTTTGGCCTGTATCAATCGTTAGGGATTTTTATTCCTCTGATTGTCACTAACTGTATCGTTGTTGGCCGTGCGGAAGCCTTCGCTGCAAAAAAAGGTCCGGCGCTCTCCGCACTTGATGGTTTTTCGATAGGCATGGGCGCAACCTGCGCCATGTTCGTACTGGGTTCACTACGCGAAATCATCGGCAACGGAACATTGTTTGACGGTGCCGATGCGCTGTTGGGTAGCTGGGCCAAAGTACTTCGGGTAGAGATCTTCCATACCGATTCTCCCTTCCTGTTAGCAATGTTACCGCCAGGCGCATTCATTGGTCTGGGGCTGATGCTGGCGGGAAAATATCTGATTGATGAAAGAATGAAAAAAGCGCCGCGCTGAAGCAGCTGCTACACGCGAGTTGCCAAACGGTGAAACAGGGAATGTCTGATGAACAAAGCAAAACGACTGGAGATCCTCACTCGCCTGCGTGAGAACAACCCTCATCCTACAACCGAACTTAATTTCAGTTCGCCTTTTGAATTATTAATTGCTGTACTGCTTTCCGCCCAGGCGACCGATGTCAGCGTCAATAAGGCGACGGCAAAGCTTTACCCGGTGGCCAATACACCTGCCGCAATGCTCGAACTGGGCGTCGATGGGGTTAAAACGTATATCAAAACCATTGGGCTATATAACAGCAAAGCAGAAAATATCATCAAAACCTGCCGTATTTTGCTCGAACAGCATAATGGCGAAGTTCCGGAAGATCGCGCTGCGCTGGAAGCCCTGCCCGGTGTAGGGCGTAAAACAGCAAACGTGGTATTGAATACTGCTTTCGGTTGGCCGACCATTGCTGTAGATACGCACATTTTCCGCGTCTGTAATCGCACCCAATTTGCACCGGGGAAAAATGTCGAACAGGTTGAAGAAAAACTACTCAAAGTGGTTCCGGCAGAATTCAAAGTCGATTGCCACCACTGGTTAATCCTCCACGGGCGTTACACCTGTATTGCCCGCAAGCCTCGCTGTGGCTCCTGCATTATTGAAGATCTTTGTGAATACAAAGAGAAAGTTGACATCTGACGAAAAAGGGGTAACATCGTTATCCCATTCATAACTATTTCTCATCCTCTTATAAAACATCTTGTTAACGACAATGATGCCCGCCTCGCGGCATCATTGTCAGGCAATCCGTTTGTGAATAACCAAAAATGCAGGTTAATTGTTTTTTTAATAGCGAAATTTTCTATCTATTCGTGATCAAGATCACATTGATGTCACAATGTAAAAATATTGCTCTGTTTAAGTTAAATTTGACAAGGTATTGATTCAACCAGGGCATAAACCTACAAAACATTACACTGTCTATTTTTCAGATAATGGACTATCTCACTACATAAAACACCTTACAGTAGAACATATCGCCAAATATCAGTATCTCCCCTCTTCTGGTAGTGAAAAAATCTGCCGTTGCGTTTTTTGAAAAATTTAACGCTGGATAACATTTCAATGGGCCGATGATTTCTCCATGCCAGTTATATGTAACAGATTATTACAAAGGACTTGTCTGAAAGTGCAAGATAGTGAACATTACCTGCCGTTTCCCCTCCCACTATAACAATTGCGCGTATGTTTATTAGACATCACGCGAGAAAGCACCCCCGTTAATATGGGATGTAAAAAAAGAGGTAAAAGTGTCCACTGCAAACCAAAAACCAACAGAAAGCGTTAGTTTGAACGCTTTCAAACAACCGAAGGCGTTCTATCTCATCTTCTCGATCGAGTTATGGGAACGCTTTGGTTATTACGGCCTACAAGGAATTATGGCTGTTTACCTGGTTAAACAACTGGGTATGTCCGAAGCGGATTCAATCACACTTTTCTCTTCCTTTAGCGCCCTGGTTTATGGTCTTGTCGCTATTGGTGGTTGGTTAGGCGATAAAGTACTGGGTACAAAACGCGTCATTATGCTTGGTGCTATTGTGCTGGCTATTGGCTATGCGCTGGTTGCCTGGTCTGGTCACGATGCCGGTATCGTCTATATGGGTATGGCGGCAATTGCGGTCGGTAACGGCCTGTTTAAAGCCAACCCGTCTTCACTGCTGTCAACTTGCTACGAGAAAAACGATCCACGTCTGGACGGTGCATTTACCATGTACTACATGTCCGTCAACATCGGTTCGTTCTTCTCTATGATTGCAACGCCGTGGTTAGCAGCCAAGTATGGCTGGAGCGTCGCATTCGCCCTTAGCGTAGTTGGTCTGTTGATCACCATCGTTAACTTCGCCTTTTGCCAACGCTGGGTTAAGCAGTACGGTTCAAAACCTGACTTCGAGCCGATCAACTACCGCAATCTGCTGTTAACCATTATTGGTGTTGTCGCGCTGATTGCTATTGCCACCTGGCTGCTGCACAACCAGGACGTTGCGCGTATGGCGCTGGGCGTTGTTGCCTTCGGTATCGTGGTTATCTTCGGTAAAGAAGCCTTCGCGATGAAAGGTGCTGCGCGTCGTAAAATGATCGTTGCCTTCATCCTGATGCTTGAAGCAATCATCTTCTTCGTGCTGTACAGCCAGATGCCGACGTCTCTGAACTTCTTTGCAATCCGTAATGTTGAGCACACCATTCTGGGCCTGGCAGTAGAACCTGAACAGTATCAGGCACTGAACCCGTTCTGGATCATCATCGGTAGCCCGATTCTCGCCGCTATCTATAACAAGATGGGCGATACCCTGCCGATGCCGACTAAGTTTGCTATCGGTATGGTGATGTGTTCTGGCGCGTTCCTGATCCTGCCACTGGGCGCGAAATTCGCCTCTGACGCCGGTATCGTGTCTGTAAGCTGGCTGGTCGCAAGCTATGGCCTGCAGAGTATCGGTGAACTGATGATCTCCGGTCTGGGTCTGGCAATGGTTGCTCAGCTCGTTCCACAGCGTCTGATGGGCTTTATTATGGGTAGCTGGTTCCTGACCACTGCCGGTGCAAACCTGATTGGTGGTTATGTTGCGGGTATGATGGCTGTACCGGATAACGTAACCGATCCGCTGATGTCGCTGGAAGTATATGGCCGCGTATTCTTACAGATTGGTGTTGCTACTGCTGTTATTGCAGTGCTGATGCTGCTGACCGCGCCGAAACTGCATCGTATGACTCAGGACGATGCTGCTGATAAAGCGGCGAAAGCTGCCGTAGCGTAAATTTCAGGGAAACTCTTTTACAAGCCGCTAACTTTTCGTTAGCGGCTTTTTTTTTGTTCAGCAACGCACTACCATACTTTAAACCACAGCCAAAAGGAGTTACCGATGAAACTGTTCTACAAACCGGGCGCCTGCTCTCTTGCTTCCCATATCATCCTGCGTGAGAGCGGAAAGGACTTTACGCTCACCAGTGTGGATTTAATGAAAAAACGTCTGGAAAACGGCGATGATTATTTTGCGATTAATCCTAAAGGGCAGGTTCCTGCTCTGCTGCTGGACGATGGCACTCTGCTCACGGAAGGCGTGGCCATTATGCAGTATCTTGCCGACAGCGTCCCCGACCGCCAGTTACTGGCTCCGGTAAACAGTATTTCTCGCTATAAAACCATCGAATGGCTGAACTATATCGCCACTGAGTTGCATAAAGGCTTTACTCCGCTGTTTCACCCGGCTACACCGGAAGAGTTCAAGCCGACTGCACGCGCACAGCTGGAGAAAAAACTGCAGTACGTTAACGATGCGCTGAAAGAGGATAACTGGATTTGCGGGCAACGTTTTACTATTGCTGACGCCTATCTGTTTACTGTACTGCGCTGGGCATATGGGGTGAAATTGAATCTGGAAGGTTTAGAGCATATTGCCGCCTATATGCAGCGTATGGCTGAACGTCCGACGGTAAAAGCCGCGCTAACAGCAGAAGGCTTGCAGTAATGGTTTATCGGCCCGCAGGATACTGTGGGCCGACAAGACACTTTTCAGAGCTTCGTCGCACTGAAGTAGTGTTCTGGTTTAGCAATACGATCCTGGGCAGCTACAACTTGCAGCTCATATTCCTGCATTGCTTTGGTGGTTACCATAATTTCGTATACCGCCGCGGTCACATGCTCCAGCGCCTGCTGCAACGTTGCGCCCTGTAGTAGTTTCACCAGCAGTAACCCGCTCGTCACATCACCAACACCTACTGGCTGACGCGTGCCAAAATCTACCAGAGGACGGTCGATATGCCATGCTTCATCGGCAGTGACCAGCAGCATTTCAAAACGTTCTGTGCTGTAACCGGCACGCGCCAGATGTTTCACCAGTACGATTTCAGGCCCCTGAGCAATAAGTTCGCGCGCAGCTTTAACCGCATCTTCGACGTTATGTACCGGATGCTCGCAGAGGATTTCCAGCTCAACCAGATTAGGCGCGATGATATCGCTGGCAGGAAGACCGTGACGCACGTGGAACTCCGCCACACCTGGCGCAACGATACAGCCTTTTTCGGGGTGTCCCATTACCGGATCGCAAAAATATTTCGCCTGCGGGTTCGCCGCTTTCACCTGACGGACAATACCGAGGATATGCTCGCCCTGCTCCGCCGACCCCAGATAGCCGCTTAATACAGCATCACAAGTGTGCAACTTATCGATGGCAGCAATGCCTTGCACAATTTCGGTTAAATGGCTGGGCGGCATAACACAGCCGGTCCATTTGCCGTATTGGGTGTGATTAGAAAATTGAACGGTGTTGAGCGGCCAGACATTCGCGCCCAGGCGGCGCATTGGAAACTCTGCCGCGCTGTTACCCGCATGACCATAGACAACGTGAGACTGGATAGCGAGAATATTTTTCATCGTGCTCCCTGTATAAAAATCAGGGGGAGTGATTTCTCACCCCCCCTTTCCACTTAATGCATTATTTCCAGCAAATCAGACAGTAATTCTTTTTGCCGCGACGAAGTAAGGTATAACGACCAAACAGATGATCTTCTTCTTTAAAGAAGTATTCTGGATCGGACTGTTTTTCACCATTAATGGTGATGGCATTAGAGGCGATAGTTTTACGCGCCTGACCACGAGAAGGTTGCAGTTCAGAATCAACCAACGCCTGCATCAGATCAGCGCCTTTTTCCATCTCTACCATCGGTACGCCGTCCTGCGCCAGTTGTTCGAAGTCCGCTTCACTTAGCGCACTCAGAGAACCGCTGAACAGGCACTCGGTAATACGTTTCGCAGCTTGCAGACCTTCTTCACCGTGAACCAGACGCGTCACCTGCTCCGCCAGCACATACTGAGCGCGCGGCGCTTTACCGCTGTTTTTGTCTTCTTCTTCGAGGGCATTGATCTCTTCAATGCTCATAAAGGTAAAGAACTTCAGGAAGCGGTAAACGTCAGCATCAGCAGTATTGATCCAGAACTGGTAGAACTTGTACGGACTGGTTTTCTTCGGATCCAGCCATACTGCACCACCTTCAGTTTTACCGAACTTAGTGCCGTCTGCTTTGGTGATCAGCGGAACGGTCAGGCCAAACACCTGGTTCTGATGCAGACGACGGGTCAGATCGATACCAGAGGTGATGTTACCCCACTGGTCAGAACCGCCGATTTGCAGCACCACACCGTACTGTTTGTTCAGGCAGGCAAAGTCATAGCCCTGCAACAGGTTGTAGGAAAACTCGGTAAACGAAATCCCCTGATCTTCACGGTTGAGACGCTGTTTAACCGCTTCTTTGTTGATCATCTGGTTAACGGAGAAGTGCTTGCCGATATCGCGCAGGAAGGTCAGCACATTCATATTGCCGAACCAGTCATAGTTGTTCGCTGCGATAGCAGAGTTTTCTCCGCAGTCGAAATCGAGGAACGGGGCAACCTGCTTGCGGATTTTGTCCACCCACTCCTGAACAGTTTCTTCAGTGTTCAGCTTACGCTCGGCAGCTTTGAAGCTCGGGTCGCCAATCAGACCCGTGGCGCCGCCTACCAGCGCAACCGGCTTGTGGCCCGCCTGCTGGAAGCGTTTCAGGCATAACAATGGAACAAGATGCCCCAAATGCAAGCTGTCAGCGGTAGGATCGAAGCCGCAATAGAGCGCGATCGGGCCTTGCGCCAGTCGCTCTGCTAACGCTTCTTCGTCCGTCACCTGGGCCACTAGCCCCCGCTCTTGCAATTGTTTAATCAAGTTACTGCTTGCCATCAAAATCTCCATGTATATAACGACTGCACCTTTGCCGGTACACGACTTTTCGCCAGATGCGAAAGAGACATAGAATAAAGTGCCGGAATCAGGAGTACCAGCGATTAAAGCAAGATTTTTGCATCTTTTCAGGGTGCGAGGCGATCGATTTTCCACGCCTCGTTTTCACGCTGGTACAAAAAGCGGTCATGCAGCCGATGCTCACCGCCCTGCCAGAACTCAATCTGTTCAAGGCTGACGCGAAAACCGCCCCAAAAACTCGGCAACGGCACTTCGCCCTGCTGAAACTTCTGCTTCAATTCCAGGAATTTGCTTTCAAGGATCCCACGCGCAGAAATACGGCTGGACTGCTTCGATACCCACGCGCCAATCTGGCTATCACGCGGGCGGCTATGAAAATATTTCATCACTTCGAGAGTCGAAAGACGTTCCGCTTTACCGGTAACCATCACCTGGCGTTCCAGGGTATGCCACGGAAAAAGCAGGCTAACGCGCGGATTATTTTCGATTTGGTGTGCTTTACGGCTGCCAAGGTTGGTGTAAAACACCATCCCTTTTTCATCGTAATGTTTTAGTAAAACAATGCGCTGATAGGGTTGGCCATGTTCATCAACGGTGGCGACGACCATCGCAGTAGGATCGGCCAGTTTGGCTTCACAGGCCTGAGAAAGCCAGCGTTCAAAAAGGGTTAAAGGATCGGCGGGAAGATCGCGGCGGCGTAAACCGCCTTTAGTGTATTCGCGGCGCAGATGCGCGATTTGCTGCAATTCGTCGTTATCAGCCATGGTTTTCTTTACAAATTGTCAGTGGGTGACGCTATTGTGCGCCGCCCCTGGAAAAATCTCAACGCTGTGGATTTTGTAACTGACAGTTATTCAAGACGATGCGGTCACGTTTATAGACCGTCGCCTCATCACCTTTTGACCAGAAAACGTAGATACCGTCGGTATAACGTGCGCCAGAAGCTGAAATACCCTGTTTAAGGTGCAGCAGTTGATTATCGTAAACAAAACTAACTTCCTGACGCGGATTATTCAGTTTGACCGTCAACGGTTTTTCATCACACTGGTATTCCAGCGTATCAGTTTGCATGCGCTCAACCAGTTGATTAAACGCGCCACAGCCGGTAAGAAATAGCGGCAGACAAAGTAGTAACAGTTTTTTCATAAACATATCCCGAAGACTTTCCTGGTCCGGAGGGCAAAAAACGCCCTCCTCAACTTCCAAGTGTAACGGCAGACGCAGTAAGAAAAATTCAGTTAACTCTGATATCGCGGGTTGGCAGGGAAAATAGCGCCCAGCACCGTCTCCTCGCTTGCGCCGGTAACGGAAGGTAGATTGCCGGGCAGCCCAGCCAGCGTTCGCCAGGCAAGCCATGCGAAGGCTAACGCTTCCATATCGTCGCCACTAATGCCAACGGCATCGGTGGAGGTCACTTCAGTACCTGGCAGTAATGCAGCCAGACGCGCCATAAGCAGCGGATTGCGACTTCCGCCACCACATACCATCAATCGATCGCAGCCACCGCTCAACAAGACTTGTTCAGAAATGGTCACGGCGGTGAGTTCCGCCAGTGTTGCCTGGACATCTCGCGCATCCAGGCCAGGGAAATCGCGTAGATGGCGCTCCAGCCAGGCATAGTTAAAGTATTCGCGCCCGGTGCTTTTGGGTGCTGGCTGGGAAAAATAGGGATCGCTAAGCATTTTTTGCAGCAGCGGCAGAATAACCTTGCCCGCCCGCGCCCACTCAGCGTCTTTATCGTAAGGTTTACCGACCTGACGCCAGATCCATGCGTCCATTAGCATGTTGCCCGGTCCGGTATCGTAGCCACCTACCGGCATTCCTGGAATGAGTAGTGACAGATTGGCAATACCACCAATATTAAGCACCATTCGCCGCTCAGTTGGATGGGCCAGCAATGCGTGATGAAAAGCAGGTACCAGCGGTGCGCCCTGGCCACCTAAGGCGATATCGCGACGGCGAAAATCCCCGACGACGGTAATTCCAGTCCGCGCAACAATTTGATTGTTATCACCAATCTGTAGCGTATGTGGCGCGACGCCCGTGGGTTCGTGCCAGACGGTCTGGCCATGACAACCGATAGCTACGATATCTTTCGGCTGTAAATTTTCTGCTTTTAATAGTGCATTAACGGCATCCGCAAACAAGCAGCCAAGTCGGGTATCCAGTTGACCAAACTGGGAGAGTGTAAGCTGTTGCCCCTGGCAAATATCCAGCACCGCCTGTTTGAGTGATGGGGGAATCGGCCAGCTCAAACTAGCCAGCTGCGCCACCCGGTGTTCATCGATCGTCGCCAACACAACATCGACACCATCCAGGCTAGTACCTGACATAACACCAATAAAGCGGCCTGATTTCATAGTTCATCCTTTTTCAACCTGATGTTTGCGTTCCACTCAAACACAAACCTTTCGCGAATTCCATGCATAAGAGCCGATTTTTATCGTTGGTAGTAAAAGATTATATTCACATCAATAACTAATATGAATGTTTTGTTTATACTTGGTTAACCCTACTCTAATTATGATTTAATCATGTTTTAGTAGAACATGTAATCATGATTATACTAATGCGAATAACTTTGACCATTAGGGATGCTTGTGAGGCGTTTCATGGTAATCAGGAGATTTTTCAATGATTAAACGCGTACTGGTTGTATCAATGGTAGGTCTTTCTCTTGTTGGTTGTGTTAACAACGATACCCTATCTGGTGATGTTTATACTGCCTCTGAAGCGAAGCAAGTGCAGAATGTCAGCTACGGCACAATCGTTAACGTACGGCAGGTACAAATTCAGGGCGGTGATGATTCCAACGTCATCGGCGCAATTGGCGGTGCAGTTCTCGGTGGTTTTCTTGGTAATACCGTTGGTGGTGGTACGGGACGCTCTTTGGCTACCGCAGCAGGTGCCGTCGCGGGTGGCGTAGCCGGTCAGGGCGTACAGAGCGCAATGAACAAAACACAGGGTGTGGAGCTGGAAATTCGTAAAGATGATGGCAACACCATCATGGTGGTACAGAAACAGGGCAATACCCATTTCTCTCCGGGACAACGTGTGGTTCTGGCCAGCAACGGCAGCCAGGTGACGGTTTCCCCGCGCTAAACAAGTTGACGTGTGGTCAGCTACCTGGCCACACGCCCCCTTTATTTCACCCTTTGGCCTGTAACTCAGTAATATTATGCTCAAGTTTTGCAATGAGCCTAATCAGTTGTTCCAGTTCCTCTGCTGAAATCCCATCCAAAATTTCCGCCCGGGTCTTGTTAATAACAGCTTCCATTTCGCTAATCAGCGGCTCCGCCTTTTCCGTCAGTTTAATACGTTTGGCCCGCCGATCGCTTGGACAAGTTTGACGCGAAATTAACCCTTTTTCTTCCAGTTGGTCCAACGTACGAACCAGTGATGGCTGCTCAATGCCGATCGCTTTTGCCAGTTGAATTTGCGACTGGTCTGGAGGTAACTGATGTATATTGTGCAACGTCACCCAATGGGTTTGCGTTAACTCCAGGGGTTTCAGGCGATGGTCTATCAGAGCACGCCATATGCGCACCAACCGTGCCAGATCAGAACCTAGTGGCGATTCCAATTTCATCTCCTTATAATTAGCTTGCTAAGATATTATACGGCTTTTAGAATAGTGTGCAGCAATTGTATTGCTAAAACAAATGGATTGCTGCATTTGCTTACCGTCAGACATGCTTTTCAGAAATAGCGAGTAATTTTCTCTCACATAAACAATATTTATTAATCTAAAGCAATAAACTCAGCCTCAAAGGAATCTATTTTGTGAAGTTTATGCATAGTGCAACAGGATTGCCCCTACAAGATCTGGTGTTCGGTGCATCCGTCTACTTTCCTCCGTTTTTCAAAGCCTTCGCGCTTGGATTCGTCGTCTGGCTTGTCCTGCACCGCCTGCTTCGCGACTGGATCTACGCAGGCGACATCTGGCATCCCTTGTTAATGGATTTGTCGCTGTTTGCGATCTGCGTATGCTCCGCCCTGGCAATATTGATTGCGTGGTAACTATGTCAATTAAAACCATTAAGTATTTCTCAACAATAATTGTAGCAGTAGTTGCCGTTCTCGCCGGGTGGTGGCTCTGGAACTATTACATGCAGTCACCGTGGACGCGGGATGGCAAAATACGCGCGGAACAGGTCGCTATCACCCCACAAGTGTCCGGACGTATTGTTGAGATGAATATAAAAGACAACCAGTTGGTTAACGCTGGCGATATTCTGTTCACTATCGATAAAACACCCTTCCAGATTGCCGAACTGAATGCCCAGGCCCAACTGGCGAAAGCGCAATCTGATCTTGCCAGAGCCAATAATGAGGCCAATCGCCGCCGTCATCTCTCGCAAAATTTTATCTCTGCCGAAGAACTGGATACGGCAAACCTCAATGTTAAAGCGATGCAGGCCAGTGTCGATGCCGCACAAGCAACGCTGAAACAGGCACAATGGCAACTGGCACAAACGGAAATTCGCGCCCCGGTCAGCGGATGGGTCACCAACCTCACTACCCGCATCGGCGACTACGCCGACACAGGAAAACCGCTGTTTGCCCTGGTGGACAGCCACTCGTTTTACGTCATTGGTTATTTTGAAGAAACCAAATTGCGGCATATCCGTGACGGTGTACCAGCACACATTACGCTCTATAGCGACAACAAAAACGTTACAGGGTCACGTCTCCAGTATCGGTCGGGCAATTTATGATCAGAGTGTGGAAAACGATTCCAGCCTGATTCCAGACGTTAAACCTAACGTTCCCTGGGTTCGTCTCGCCCAGCGCGTCCCGGTTCGCTTTGCCCTTGATAATGTTCCCGGCGATGTCACGCTGGTATCCGGCACAACCTGTAGTATCGCAGTAGGTCAGTAATGAACGCCTGGTCATGGTCTCTGCGCAATCTGCCCTGGTTTAAGGCCACGCTGGCACAATGGCGCTACGCGTTGCGCAATACCCTAGCCATGTGTCTGGCGCTGACTGTTGCTTATTATTTAAATCTGGACGAGCCCTATTGGGCGATGACGTCAGCCGCGGTAGTGAGCTTTCCGACAGTTGGCGGTGTCATCAGCAAAAGCCTGGGGCGCATCGCTGGCAGTTTGCTGGGGGCTATCGCGGCGCTAATCCTTGCCGGGCATACTCTCAACGAACCGTGGTTCTTCCTGTTGAGCATGTCGGCATGGCTTGGTTTTTGTACCTGGGCCTGCGCGCATTTCACGAATAACGTGGCCTATGCGTTTCAACTGGCGGGCTACACGGCTGCCATCATCGCCTTCCCGATGGTCAATATCACTGAAGCAAGCCAGTTGTGGGACATCGCCCAGGCGCGCGTTTGCGAAGTGATCGTCGGTATTCTCTGCGGTGGGATGATGATGATGATTCTGCCGAGCACTTCCGATGCCACTGCCCTTTTAACCGCATTGAAAAACATGCACGCCCGTTTACTGGAACATGCCAGTTTACTCTGGCAGCCTGAAACAACCGATGCCATTCGTACCGCACATGAAGGGGTGATTGGGCAAATACTGACCATGAATTTACTGCGTATCCAGGCTTTCTGGAGCCACTATCGCTTCCGCCAGCAAAACGCGCGCCTCAATGCGTTACTCCACCAGCAATTACGCATGACCAGCGTCATTTCGAGCTTGCGGCGTATGTTGCTCAACTGGCCATCACCCCCTGGTGCTATACGGGAAATTCTTGAACAGTTGCTAACGGCCCTCGCCAGCGGGCAAACGGATTTTTACACCGTCGCACGCATTATTGCCCCGCTACGCCTGACGAACTCGGCTGACTATCGGCACGTCGCTTTCTGGCAGCGACTACGTTATTTTTGCCGCCTTTATCTGCAAAGTAGTCAGGAATTACATCGTCTGCAAAGCGGCGCAGATGATCAAACCAGACGCCCTCGCGCGTCCGGGCTGGCACGTCATACCGATAATGCAGAAGCCATGTGGAGCGGGCTTCGGACATTTTGTACGTTGGTGATGATTGGTGCGTGGAGTATTGCCTCGCAATGGGATGCCGGAGCCAATGCATTAACCCTGGCTGCAATTAGCTGCGTCCTTTACTCCGCCGTCGCAGCACCGTTTAAGTCGTTGTCACTGCTGATGCGCACGCTGGTATTGCTTTCGTTCTTTAGCTTTGTAGTTAAATTTGGCCTGATGGTCCAAATTAGTGAGCTGTGGCAATTTTTGCTGTTTCTTTTCCCCCTGCTGGCAACGATGCAGCTACTCAAAATACAATTGCCAAAACAAGCTGCATTATGGGGGCAACTGATTGTTTTTATGGGATCGTTTATCGCTGTCACTAATCCCCCGGTGTATGATTTTGCTGATTTTCTTAACGATAATCTGGCGAAAATCGTTGGCGTGGCGTTGGCGTGGTTAGCGTTTGCCATTCTGCGTCCAGGATCAGATGCTCGTAAAAGCCGTCGTCATATTCGCGCGCTGCGCCGGGATTTTGTCGATCAACTCAGCCGCCATCCAACACTGAGTGAAAGCGAATTTGAATCGCTCACTTATCATCACGTCAGTCAGTTGAGCAACAGCCAGGATGCGCTGGCGCGCCGCTGGTTATTACGTTGGGGAGTGGTGCTACTGAACTGTTCGCATGTTGTCTGGCAATTACGCGAGTGGGAGTCGCGTTCTGATCCGTTATCACAAGTGCGGGATAACTGTATTTCGCTGTTGCGGGGAGTGATGAGTGAGCGTGGCGTTCAGCAAAAATCGCTGGCAGCCACACTTGAAGAATTACAGCGGATTTGCGACAGCCTTGCCCGGCATCATCAGCCTGCCGCCCGTGAGCTGGCGGCGATAGTCTGGCGGCTGTACTGCTCGCTTTCGCAACTTGAGCAAGCACCGCCGCAAGGTACGCTGGCCTCTTAACTACTTAATAACACCACAGGCATAGCGTTCACCGCCACCGCCCAGCGGTTTAGGCTGATCGGACATATTATCGCCGCCAACGTGGATCATCAGCGCCTTGTCTTTGATTTCATCGAGTGATTTCAGACGAGGCGCAATAACGGCATCGGTCGCCTTGCCGTCATTATTGACCACCAGCGCAGGCAGATCGCCTAAATGTCCCGCACCTTCCGGCCCTTCATGCTTGTTGGTTTTTTGTGGATCAAGATGCCCGCCTGCGGATTCCGCGGCGCTGGCTTTGCCATCTTTGGTGGCTGGCTGGCAGCTTCCTTTGGCATGAATATGGAAGCCATGTTCACCGGGGGGTAATGCTTTCAGATCGGGTGAAAACTCCAGACCTTTATCGGTTTCAGTAATAGTTACGCTACCTATTGACTGCCCAACCCCTTGCGACGTAACGAGGTTCATCTCGACTTTTTCACTGGCCGCTTGTGCGCCGGTCGCAACAACCAGCGCCAGAATAGCCAGACTAAAACGCTTCATAGGACCTCCGTTCATTGTGCATACCCGTTAAGTGTAAACCAGTGACACATATTTGAACGGAGGCTAATCCTAAAAGTGCTTACGGTACGTCGTAACCTAATGCAGCTTTACGGATACGGAACCACTGCTGACGCGTCATTTTCAGGGCTTCTGCCTCTACAGCAGCCCGTACGCGCTCAATTTTACCGGAACCAATTATCGGCAACGGTTGCGACGGCAGACGTAATATCCAGGCATAAACAACCTGCTCAATAGTGGCCGCGTTTAATTCCTGGGCTATCACAGCGAGTTCATCACGCAGCGGCTGGAAAAAATCATCATTGAACAGACGTCCACCACCAAGGCACGACCACGCCATCGGACGAACACGCAGTTGTTGCAGTTGGTCGAGCGTGCCATCCAGCAGCAACGGCTGATGCACCGGGGATATTTCCACCTGATTAGTGGCAAGGGTAAATGGCAGGCGTGATTGCAACAGGGCAAATTGCGCAGGCGTGAAGTTGGAGACGCCAAAATGGCGCACTTTGCCGCTCTGATGCAGATGTTTAAACGCATCCGCCACTTCATCGGCATCCATTAACGGGTCGGGACGGTGGATTAACAGCAGATCCAGATGATCGGTCGCGAGATTAATCAGCGACTGTTCGGCGCTTTTAATAATATGGTCGCGGTCAGTGATGTAATGACCAATGACGTTTTCTTCACGCGCGGTCGTTGCGATGCCACATTTGCTGACGATTTCCATCCGTTCACGCAGATGAGGCGCCAGCTTCAGCGCCTCGCCAAACGCCGCTTCACACTGATAGCCGCCATATATATCAGCATGGTCCACGGTGGTAATGCCGAGATCCAGATGCTCCTCAATAAAGCTAACCAACTGACGGGCAGACATATTCCAGTCCATCAGTCGCCAGTAGCCCATCACAAAACGGGAAAACTCCGGGCCTTGCGGCGCAATAGTAATACGCTGAACCATAATCGCTTCCTCTTATCAGATATGAGAGGAGTATACGCAAGATTATGCTCAAAAGAGTGATGGTTGCTCCGGTTCATCTGATGACGTTGGCTTATTTGCGCGTAATTTACGCATCAGCCGCTGGCGACAAAGGCGCAGCACCTCTTGTTTTTCGCCATCGCTCATTTTATTCCAGTTAAAACGCTCATCCCGGCTACGAAAACAGCCGCGACAAAATCCGCGCTCATCAGACTGGCAAATTCCCCGGCACGGGCTCTGGACGGGAAAGAACTCTAGTTGCTCCGCCACTTCGCCCTCCTGAAATGAGATTATTACCACTATTGAAGCTCTTAATGCCCAAAGTAGCAACTTTGCTTGCACTAGACCGACTGGTCTACTACACTCCAACGCATGAACAAACACACCGAACATGATACTCGCGAACACCTCCTGGCGACGGGTGAGCAACTTTGCCTGCAACGTGGATTCACCGGGATGGGATTAAGCGAATTACTGAAGACCGCTGAAGTGCCGAAAGGATCCTTCTATCACTACTTTCGCTCTAAAGAAGCGTTTGGCGTTGCCATGCTTGAACGTCATTACGCAGCATACCACCAGCGACTAACAGAGTTACTGCAATCCGGCGAAGGTAACTACCGCGACCGCATACTGGCTTATTACCAGCAGACGCTGAACCAGTTTTGCCAACACGGAACCATCAGTGGTTGCCTGACAGTAAAACTCTCTGCCGAAGTGTGCGATCTGTCAGAAGATATGCGCAGCGCGATGGATAAAGGTGCTCGCAGCGTGATCGACCTGCTCTCGCAGGCGCTGGAAAATGGCCGTGAGAACCATTGTTTAACCTTTTGTGGCGAACCGCTGCAACAGGCGCAAGTGCTTTACGCACTATGGCTGGGTGCGAATCTGCAGGCCAAAATTTCGCGCAATTCCGAACCACTGGAAAACGCGCTGGCACATGTAAAAAACATTATTGCGACGCCTGCCGTTTAGCAGGCATTTTTTATCACCAGACGACCGGGAGCCTTTATGTCATCTGAAAAACTGTATTCCCCACTGAAAGTGGGCGCGATCACGGCGGCAAACCGTATTTTTATGGCACCACTAACGCGTCTGCGCAGTATTGAACCGGGTGACATCCCTACCCCGTTGATGGCGGAATACTATCGCCAACGTGCCAGTGCTGGTTTAATTATTAGCGAAGCTACGCAAATTTCCGCTCAGGCAAAAGGATATGCAGGCGCGCCAGGCATCCATAGCCCGGAGCAAATTGCCGCATGGAAAAAAATCACCGCTGGCGTTCATGCTGAAAATGGTCATATGGCCGTACAGCTGTGGCACACCGGACGCATTTCTCACGCCAGCCTGCAACCTGGCGGCCAGGCACCGGTAGCACCTTCAGCACTTAGCGCGGGAACACGTACTTCCCTGCGCGATGAAAATGGTCAGGCGATCCGTGTTGAAACATCCATGCCGCGGGCACTGGAACTGGAAGAAATTCCGGGTATCGTCAATGATTTCCGTCAGGCCATCGCTAACGCGCGTGAAGCCGGGTTTGATCTGGTGGAGCTCCACTCTGCTCACGGTTATTTGCTGCATCAGTTCCTTTCCCCTTCTTCAAACCATCGTACCGATCAGTACGGCGGCAGCGTGGAAAATCGCGCACGTCTGGTGCTGGAAGTCGTTGATGCCGGGATTGAAGAATGGGGAGCCGATCGCATTGGCATTCGCGTTTCGCCAATCGGTACGTTCCAGAATACGGATAACGGCCCGAATGAAGAAGCCGATGCGCTGTATCTGATTGAACAACTGGGCAAACGCGGCATTGCTTACCTGCATATGTCAGAACCAGACTGGGCAGGCGGCAAACCGTATACCGAGGCGTTTCGCGAAAAAGTACGCGCCCGTTTCCACGGTCCGATTATCGGCGCAGGTGCATACACGGTAGAAAAAGCCGAAACGCTGATTGGCAAAGGGTTAATTGATGCGGTGGCATTTGGTCGTGACTGGATTGCGAACCCGGATCTGGTCGCCCGCTTGCAGCGCAAAGCCGAGCTTAACCCACAACGTGCCGAAAGTTTCTACGGTGGCGGCGCGGAAGGCTATACCGATTACCCGACGCTATAATCCAACATTGCGAGCGGCGTAAAGCCGCCGCTATACTAAAACAACATTTTGAATCTGTTAGCCATTTTGAGGATAAAAAGATGCGTCTTCTTCATACCATGCTGCGCGTTGGCGATCTGCAACGCTCCATCGATTTTTATACCAAAGTACTGGGCATGAAACTGCTGCGAACCAGCGAAAACCCGGAATACAAATACTCACTGGCGTTTGTTGGCTACGGCCCGGAAACCGAAGAAGCGGTGATTGAACTGACCTACAACTGGGGCGTGGATAAATACGAACTCGGCACTGCTTATGGTCACATCGCGCTTAGCGTAGATAACGCCGCTGAAGCGTGCGAAAAAATCCGTCAGAACGGGGGTAACGTCACCCGTGAAGCGGGTCCGGTCAAAGGCGGTACTACGGTTATCGCGTTTGTGGAAGATCCGGACGGTTACAAAATTGAATTAATCGAAGAGAAAGACGCCGGTCGCGGTCTGGGCAACTAATCTCCTGCCGGGCGCGAACTCATCGCGCCCGCATCTTTACTGCATCGACAAGTAATATTTGTCATAATGCGCGCTGCAATTTATCCGTATTAAGAGAATCAGATGTCCGATAACGCTCAACTTACCGGTCTGTGCGACCGTTTTCGTGGTTTTTATCCTGTTGTGATCGATGTTGAAACAGCCGGATTTAACGCCAAAACCGATGCGCTGCTTGAGATTGCCGCCATCACCCTGAAAATGGATGAACAAGGCTGGCTGATGCCGGACACCACATTACATTTCCACGTCGAACCATTTGTCGGCGCAAATTTGCAGCCAGAGGCCCTCGCCTTCAACGGCATTGACCCGAACGATCCCGATCGCGGCGCGGTCAGCGAATACGAGGCGCTGCACGAAATTTTTAAAGTTGTACGTAAAGGCATTAAAGCGAGCGGCTGTAACCGGGCCATTATGGTGGCGCACAACGCCAATTTTGATCACAGCTTTATGATGGCCGCCGCAGAACGCGCCTCACTGAAACGTAACCCATTCCACCCTTTCGCCACTTTTGACACCGCGGCACTGGCCGGGCTGGCACTCGGACAAACCGTATTATCAAAAGCCTGCCAGACCGCGGGTATGGACTTCGACAGCACCCAGGCGCACTCCGCGTTGTACGACACCGAACGCACTGCTGTGCTGTTTTGTGAAATCGTCAATCGCTGGAAACGTCTGGGAGGCTGGCCGCTGCCTGCCGCCGAAGAGGTGTAATCGAGTCGATGCCTGATGACATGCAATGATTCAGGCATCTATAGTGAGGCTATTCCACGCATCATGCATGATATTCACGGGGAATAGCGTTAATGGCAGATAATCCAAACTCTTCATCGCCCCTGCCGGACGTGTTTTCACCGGCGACCCGCGACTGGTTTCTTCGCGCCTTTAAACAGCCGACCGCTGTCCAGTCGCAAACCTGGCATGTGGCGGCACGAGGTGAACATGCGCTGGTGATTGCACCGACTGGCTCAGGGAAAACGCTGGCCGCTTTTCTCTATGCCCTCGATCAGCTCTTCCGCGAAGGCGGAGACAACGCCAGCGAGGCGCATAAGCGTAAAACCTCGCGCATCCTCTATATTTCACCGATTAAAGCCTTAGGCACCGACGTTCAGCGCAATTTGCAGATCCCGTTACAAGGCATTGCAGTGGAACGGCGGCGGCGCGGCGAAATGGAAGTCAACCTCCGCGTGGGCATCCGGACTGGCGATACGCCCGCGCAGGAACGCAGCAAACTGACCCGCAATCCGCCGGATATTCTGATAACCACGCCCGAATCACTCTATCTGATGCTGACCTCCCGCGCACGCGAGACGCTGCGCGGCGTCGAAACGGTGATTATTGATGAAGTCCACGCGGTCGCGGGAAGCAAACGCGGTGCGCATCTGGCGTTAAGCCTGGAACGGCTCGATGCGCTGCTACACACCTCAGCACAGCGAATTGGCCTTTCCGCGACTGTACGCTCAGCCAGCGATGTGGCAGCATTTCTTGGTGGCGATCGTCCGGTTACTGTTGTCAACCCGCCCGCAATGCGCCATCCGCAGATACGGATTGTCGTACCGGTCGCCAATATGGATGATATCTCGTCGGTAGCCAGCAGCACCGGGGAAGACAGCCATGCGGGTAGAGAAGGCTCAATCTGGCCGTATATTGAAACCGGCATTCTTGATGAAGTGTTGCGCCATCGCTCGACCATCGTCTTTACAAATTCACGCGGGCTGGCAGAAAAACTGACGGCACGGCTGAATGAGCTTTACGCCGCACGATTGCAGCGCTCCCCGGCCATCGCCATAGACGCCACTCATTTCGAGTCGACCTCCGGCGCAACCACTAACCGCGTACAAAGTAGCGACGTTTTCATTGCCCGCTCGCACCACGGTTCCGTCTCCAAAGAACAACGGGCGATAACCGAACAAGCCCTGAAATCAGGCGAATTGCGCTGTGTGGTCGCGACTTCCAGTCTCGAACTGGGGATTGATATGGGCGCGGTGGATCTGGTGATTCAGGTGGCGACGCCGCTTTCTGTCGACAGCGGGCTACAGCGCATTGGTCGCGCCGGACATCAGGTTGGCGGTGTATCTAAAGGGCTATTTTTCCCCCGTACCCGGCGTGATTTAGTCGATTCCGCCGTCATTGTCGAGTGTATGTTTGCAGGCAGGCTGGAAAACCTGACGCCACCGCATAATCCACTCGACGTCCTTGCGCAGCAAACCGTTGCCGCCGCGGCGATGGACGCCTTACAGGTGGAGGAATGGTATGCTCTGGTGCGTCGCGCGGCACCGTGGAAAGATCTGCCAAGACGCGTTTTTGACGCCACGCTGGATATGCTTTCCGGGCGCTATCCCTCTGGCGATTTTTCTGCTTTTCGACCAAAACTGGTCTGGAACAGGGAGACGGGGATATTGACCGCCCGACCTGGCGCTCAGCTGTTGGCTGTTACCAGCGGTGGCACCATTCCGGATCGTGGCATGTACAGTGTGTTATTACCCGAAGGTGAAGAACAGACAGGCTCGCGGCGGGTGGGCGAACTGGATGAAGAGATGGTGTATGAATCGCGAGTGAATGACATCATCACTCTCGGCGCTACCTCATGGCGGATCCAACAAATCACCCGCGATCAGGTCATTGTGACACCTGCGCCAGGTCGCTCTGCCCGACTTCCCTTCTGGCGTGGCGAAGGTAATGGACGCCCCGCTGAATTGGGGGAAATGATCGGCGATTTTCTCCATTTGCTGGCGGATGGCGCGTTCTTTTCCGGAAATATCCCGCCGTGGCTGGCAGAAGAAAATACACTCGCCAATATTCAGGGGCTGATTGACGAACAGCGTAACGCTACGGGCGTTGTCCCTGGAAGCCGCCACCTGGTTCTCGAACGCTGCCGTGATGAGATTGGCGACTGGCGCATTATTTTACACTCTTCCTATGGAAGACGAGTGCATGAACCGTGGGCGCTGGCGATTGCCGGGCGACTGCATGCGCTATGGGGCGCTGATGCCTCGGTAGTCGCCAGCGATGACGGTATTGTCGCCCGCATTCCTGACACCGATGGTAAATTGCCTGACGCCGCGGTTTTTTTGTTTGAACCAGAAAAGTTGCTGCAAATTGTCCGCGAGGCGGTGGGCAACTCGGCACTTTTCGCCGCCCGTTTTCGCGAATGCGCCGCGCGGGCATTATTAATGCCGGGCCGCACGCCGGGCCATCGCACCCCGCTCTGGCAACAACGGCTGCGTGCCAGCCAGTTACTGGAAATCGCCCAGGGTTATCCGGATTTTCCTGTCATTCTCGAAACTCTGCGTGAATGCCTGCAGGATGTGTATGACCTTCCCGCTCTGGAACGTTTGATGCGTCGCCTGAACAGTGGCGAAATTCAAATTTCCGATGTCACCACCGCGACGCCCTCACCTTTTGCCGCCAGTTTATTGTTCGGTTATGTGGCGGAATTTATGTATCAGAGCGACGCCCCGCTGGCAGAACGCCGGGCATCCGTACTGTCGCTGGACAGCGAGTTACTGCGTAATCTACTCGGTCAGGTTGATCCGGGGGAATTACTCGACCCGCAGATCATTCGTCAGGTGGAAGAAGAGTTACAGCGGCTGGCCCCCGGCAGAAGAGCGAAAGGTGAAGAAGGTCTTTTCGACCTACTGCGCGAACTGGGGCCAATGACCGTTGAAGACCTGGCGCAACGGCATACAGGCAGCAGTGAAGAGGTTGCGTCGTATCTGGAAAATCTTCTTGCAGTAAAACGAATCTTCCCGGCGATGATTAGCGGACAGGAGCGTTTTGCCTGTATGGATGATGCCGCCAGGCTGCGCGATGCCCTCGGCGTACGACTACCAGAGTCTCTGCCAGAGATTTATTTGCATAGAGTCAATTACCCGCTTCGCGATCTCTTTCTGCGCTATCTCCGGGCTCATGCTCTGGTCACGGCTGAACAACTGGCTCATGAGTTTAGCCTCGGTATTGCCATTGTCGAAGAGCAACTTCATCATTTGCGCGAACAGGGGCTGGTGATGAATTTGCAACAAGACATCTGGGTGAGCGATGAAGTTTTTCGTCGTTTGCGTTTACGTTCCCTGCAGGCTGCCAGAGAAGCTACGCGTCCGGTACCTGCCATTGCCTATGCACGATTGCTGCTGGAACGTCAGGGCGTGCTCCCCGCCACCGATGGTAGCCCGGCACTCTTTGCCTCAACATCGCCAGGCGTTTATGAAGGCGTGGATGGCGTCATGCGGGTTATCGAACAGCTTGCTGGTGTCGGTTTACCCGCCTCACTCTGGGAAAGCCAGATCCTGCCCGCCCGCGTACGCGATTACTCGCCAGAAATGCTCGATGAACTGCTGGCAACAGGTACGGTTATCTGGTCGGGGCAAAAAAAGCTCGGCGAGGATGACGGTCTGGTGGCACTGCATTTACAGGAATATGCCGCCGAATCGTATATTCCTGCAGAAAATGATCACGCGAAACGTTCAGCGCTTCAGCAAGCAATTATCGCGGTTCTGACTGACGGGGGCGCCTGGTTTGCGCAACAAATCAGCCAACGAACAGGCGAGAAAATCGGCGAGCCAGTAGATCCTTCAGCCCTGCAAGAGGCGCTTTGGGAACTGGTCTGGCAAGGCGTCATCACCAGTGATATTTGGGCACCGTTGCGCGCCCTTACCCGCAGTAGTCCGACCACTCGCCGCAGTAGTCGGGTACGTCGTGGACGTCCGGTTTATGCACCGTCAGCTATGCCGTTGGTATCTTACAACACACCAAAGCTGGCTGGACGCTGGTCGTTATTGCAGGTGGAGCCACTAAACGATACCGAAAGGATGCTGGCGCTGGCGGAAAATATGCTCGACCGCTACGGAATCATCAGCCGTCAGGCGGTGATTGCTGAAAATATTCCTGGCGGGTTTCCGTCGATGCAAACGCTTTGCCGCAGTATGGAAGATTCCGGGCGAATTATGCGGGGTCGATTTGTTGAAGGTTTGGGTGGTGCACAATTTGCTGATCGCCAGACCATTGACCGTCTGCGCGACCTGACGCCCCATGCCACGCAGACGCGACAATATATGCCCGTGGCCCTTAGTGCCAACGATCCGGCCAATTTGTGGGGGAATCTGCTACCCTGGCCTGCACATCCGGCGACGCTGGTTCCGACTCGTCGGGCAGGCGCGCTGGTGGTCATTTCTGGCGGCAAATTATTGATTTATCTGGCGCAAGGTGGCAAAAAAATGCTGGTCTGGCAGGAAAAAGATGAATTATTACCACCGGAGGTTTTACTGGCGCTAACCACCGCGTTACGGCGAGAACCACGGCTACGGTTTACGTTGACAGAAGTGAATGACCAACCGGTCCGGCAAACGCCGATGTTTACGCTGCTGCGTGAGGCGGGATTTTCAAGTTCGCCACAAGGGCTGGATTGGGGATAAAAAGCACTGACGGATGCCTGTTAGCATCCGTCAGTATTGCGAAACGGATTATTCAGCATCCGGCTCTTCAGACTTGTATTTAGCAGCAGTTTCTTTGATCAGCTGCTGCAGTTCGCCACGCTGATACATTTCAATCACGATATCACAACCGCCTACCAGCTCGCCGTCAACCCACAGTTGTGGGAAAGTCGGCCAGTTCGCATATTTCGGCAGTTCCGCACGAATGTCCGGGTTCTGCAGGATATCAACGTAGGCAAAACGTTCGCCACAAGCGGCAAGCGCCTGGACTGCCTGGGCAGAGAAACCGCAGCTCGGCAGTTTCGGTGAACCTTTCATGTACAGCAGGATCGGGTTTTCAGCAATCTGGCGTTGGATTTTTTCGATAGTGGTGCTCATTGTCTTGCTTCCTCAAACTTCTTTACGGCAGTAATCTGACATTGTAGCGGGTCAGTGCGGCATCGGAAAATAACATTTTCATCACGCTTTTGCTATTTTATCCCTTTGCTCTATTTGTTGCATTTCAAATATTCGTTTCTTCTCTGCCACGCTGCAAGCTGGCGTATTTGTGACCATTTTTAGCTTTCACTGCTGCTTTTTTTTGCGCTCGCCGACGAAACGTATTTTTTAACAATAAAAGCTATTAACTTTCCCTTCTTCTATGCATTAGAATCATCAAGTTTTGTAAATCAGACGCAGGCATGATAGACCTGCCTTAACAGAGGGACGCTCAGTGGCGCGGATAAACCGTATTTCGATCACGCTCTGTGCTTTACTTTTTACCACCCTGCCTTTAATGCCTATGGCCTATGCTTCCAAGCAAGCCAGGGAGAGTTCTGCTACCACTCATATCACCAAAAAAGCAGATAAAAAGAAAAGCACGGCAACCACCAAAAAGACCAATAATAAAGCCAGTCAGAAAACCGCCAAAAAAAGTCGCCAGTAAAAGTACGACCAAAAGCAAAACCGCTTCTTCCGTTAAAAAATCCTCCATTACCGCTTCTAAAAACGCGAAAACTCGCAGCAAAAATGTTGTCACTAAAACGGCGTCTGCCAGCTTTACGGAAAAGTGCACCAAACGTAAGGGCAATAAGTCACATTGCGTGAAAGTCAAAAATGCCGCCCCTGGCACTATTGCCGACGCGCACAAAGCCAAAGTTCAGAAAGCCACTAAAGTGGCGATGAATAAACTGATGCAGCAAATTGGCAAGCCATATCGTTGGGGCGGGAGTTCACCGCGTACCGGTTTTGATTGCAGTGGACTGGTTTATTACGCTTATAAAGACCTGGTTAAGATCCGTATTCCGCGCACGGCAAACGAAATGTATCACCTGCGCGATGCGGCACCTATCGATCGCAGTGAACTGAAAAACGGCGACCTGGTCTTTTTCCGCACGCAAGGGCGTGGGACTGCCGATCACGTAGGCGTGTACGTTGGCAATGGTAAATTTATTCAGTCACCACGCAGTGGCCAGGAAATTCAAATCACGTCGTTAAGTGAAGATTACTGGCAACGTCACTACGTTGGCGCTCGTCGGGTAATGACCCCAAAAACACTTCGCTAAAACTTTACCCTGTTGTTACGGCAACAGGGTAAGTTCATCTTTTGTATCACCTTTTAATTTGCTACCCTATCCGTACTCACAATAAGGCTATTGTGCGTATACCAATGAATAATAAAGGAGAGTAGCAATGTCATTTGAATTACCTGCACTACCATATGCTAAAGACGCTCTGGTCCCGCACATTTCTGTGGAAACCATTGAGTATCACTACGGCAAACATCATCAGACTTATGTCACTAACCTGAACAACCTGATTAAAGGCACCGAGTTTGAAGGTAAATCACTGGAAGAGATTATTCGCAGCTCTGAAGGTGGCGTATTCAACAACGCAGCTCAGGTCTGGAACCACACTTTCTACTGGAACTGCCTGGCACCGAACGCTGGTGGCGAACCGACTGGCAAAGTCGCTGAAGCTATCGCCGCATCTTTCGGTAGCTTTGCCGATTTCAAAGCACAGTTTACTGACGCTGCGATCAAAAACTTTGGTTCTGGCTGGACCTGGCTGGTGAAAAACAGCGATGGCAAACTGGCTATCGTTTCTACCTCTAATGCTGGTACTCCGCTGACCACCGATGCGACCCCGCTGCTGACCGTTGATGTCTGGGAACACGCTTATTACATCGACTATCGCAATGCGCGTCCTGGCTATCTGGAGCACTTCTGGGCGCTGGTGAACTGGGAATTCGTAGCGAAAAATCTCGCTGCATAATAACTGATGGCAAATGCAACATTGCCTGATGCGCTACGCTTATCGGGTCTATGCGGATGAGGCGTTAACACCGCATCCGGCAAGATAAAACGTAATTTGCCTGCAAACTGTAACGCAGAAGGTATCCCCTTCTGCGTTTTGTTTTATTAGCTGTTGGCAACGCAAACTGCTTCAGGTTGTTTTCTGGCTGACATAAACACCAGCAACAATGCCAGGCCTGCGACAATTGCCCCCATCACCGGCACAAAACTGTACCCCAGCCCCCCCCGAAATCGCTGCGCCACCTGCCGCGGCCCCCAGAGCATTGCCCAGGTTAAAGGCACCGATATTCACTGAGGAAGACAGCCCCGGCGCTTCGCTGGCAACTCGCATCACACGCATCTGTAATGGTGGTACCACTGCAAAGGTTGCTGCACCCCACACCACCATGCTGATAGCCGCACCAAACTCATTACGCGCCAGGAACGGGATCGCCAGCATAATCACCATCAGCAGCAACAAAAAGCCTTTCAGCGTGCCGTTGACCGAACGATCTGCCAGTTTACCGCCTAAATAGTTACCGATAGAAAACCCGACGCCAATCAGCACCAGCATGGCTGTTACGAACACCGGCGTTGCATGGGTGATACTTTGCAGTACTGGTGAAATATAGGTGTAGAGGGTAAACATTGCGCCAGCCCCCAGTACCGTCGTCAGCAAGGCTGATAACACCTGCGGACGCATCAATACCGCCAGCTCTTTTTTCACTTCCGGTCGCGCTCCTGCGCCGCCTTTCGGTAACGAGAAGAACAGGCTAACCATTGAAATCACGCCCAGCCCCGCCGTTGCCAGAAACGACATCCGCCAGCCAATAGTTTCGCCAAGCCAGGTCGCCGCAGGAACACCGCCAATATTTGCCAGAGTTAAGCCCATAAACATAGTGGCGACAGCGCTGGCCTGTTTGTGTTTAGGCACAACGCTTGCGGCCACGACTGAACCCAAACCAAAGAATGCCCCGTGATTCAGACTGGTCAGAATGCGTGAAAGCATCAGCGTCATATAATCCGGCGCGATGGCGGAAAGCACGTTGCCAAGAGTGAAAATGGCCATCAGGAAAATAAGCGCACTGCGCCTGGCGCGATGAGACAGCAGTAATGTCATCAGCGGCGCGCCAACCATCACGCCAACCGCATAGGCGCTGATTAACATGCCCGCAGCAGGAATTGAGACATCCACACCGCGCGCAATGACGGGTAACAGGCCCATTGGCGAGAACTCCGTTGTCCCGATACCAAACGCGCCAACGGCCAGCGCCAACAACGGATAGTTAATTTTCATGCCTAATCTCCACTTCTTCGCGTCATTACACGATATTCATCAAAGTGGCGAAAGCATGACAGCAATCACAAAAAATTGATAATAACAAAAAGAGAAAACACTTTTGCCATTTTGCTAACAAAAGGGAAGAGAGTGCGAGGGAGGATGCGCTCCCTCGAAGGGAAATCAGTGCAGCGCGGCAGTCAAACCTACGGCCACGATCAAACCGAGGACAATAATGGTTGTTACCAGTGAAAATTTAAGGTCGGTACTCATCAAGTTTTCTCCTTTTTTATTACCCTACAAAAAAGTGATATTACGCATTTTTACACACTGTGAAGAAAAAATCTCCCGCCATTTATAATGATAAGTGTTTTTACCACTTCCCCTTTTCATCAAGATCGGCCAAAATTCCACGCTTACACTATTTGCGTACTGGCCATTGACCCCTTCCTGACGCTCTGTGTCGTTTTTCCGGCGTACCGCAACACTTTTGTTGCGCGTAAGGTGTGTAAAGGCAAACGTTTACCTTGCGATTTTGCAGGAGCTGAAGTTAGGGTCTGGAGTGAAATGGAATGGCAACAATAAAAGATGTAGCGAAGCGAGCAAACGTTTCCACTACAACTGTGTCACACGTTATAAACAAAACTCGTTTCGTCGCTGAAGAAACGCGCAACGCCGTGTGGGCAGCGATTAAAGAATTACACTACTCCCCTAGCGCGGTAGCGCGTAGCCTGAAGGTTAACCATACCAAGTCTATCGGCTTGCTGGCGACCAGCAGCGAAGCAGCCTATTTCGCGGAGATCATCGAAGCGGTTGAAAAAAATTGCTTCCAGAAAGGTTACACGCTGATCCTCGGCAACGCGTGGAACAATCTGGAGAAACAGAGAGCCTATCTGTCGATGATGGCGCAAAAACGCGTCGATGGCCTGCTGGTCATGTGTTCTGAGTATCCGGAACCGTTGCTGGCGATGCTGGAAGAGTATCGCCATATCCCGATGGTGGTAATGGACTGGGGCGAAGCAAAAGCCGACTTTACCGATGCAGTCATCGATAACGCGTTTGAAGGCGGCTACATGGCCGGACGCTATCTGATCGAACGCGGTCATCGCGAAATTGGTGTCATCCCAGGCCCTCTGGAACGTAATACCGGCGCGGGTCGTCTGGCAGGGTTTATGAAGGCGATGGAAGAAGCGATGATCAAGGTGCCGGAAAACTGGATTGTGCAGGGTGACTTTGAACCTGAATCGGGTTATCGCGCCATGCAACAAATCCTGTCGCAGCCACACCGCCCTACTGCGGTCTTCTGTGGTGGCGATATCATGGCAATGGGCGCACTTTGCGCTGCCGATGAAATGGGTCTGCGCGTACCGCAGGATGTTTCGCTGATCGGTTATGATAATGTGCGCAACGCCCGCTACTTTACCCCGGCGCTGACTACCATCCATCAGCCAAAAGATTCGCTGGGCGAAACGGCGTTCAACATGCTGTTGGACCGTATCGTCAACAAACGCGAAGAACCGCAGTCTATCGAAGTTCATCCGCGGCTTATTGAACGCCGCTCCGTGGCTGACGGTCCATTCCGCGACTATCGTCGTTAATCATCCGTTGCGGGAGTCTCTTCCGGCTCCCGCAGCCACTCCTTATTCAGCGTCTCACTATCGCCGAGATACTCCAGCAACCAGGTTAACGCTGGCGACATATCATTCTGCTGCCATGTCAGGCAACATGCCGAATCAGGGAATGGATTTTCCAGTTCTAACGCCACCCATTTTCCCTCATTAAGCCACGGTTTGGCGAAATGCGTAGGCACCATGCCAATACATAAACCGGCCGAGATACAGGTTGCCGATGATTCCCAGTCAGGTACGACAAGCCTTTTTTGGTTATCCAGCAGCCAGGTAATTCGTTTGGGTAACGTCCGCGACGTGTCTTCGCGCACCAGCGACGGCCAGTTGCGCAACGTGTCATCGCTGAGCGGCCCATTCATCGACGCAAGCGGATGGTGGCGGGCAACAACACAACTCCAGCTCAACATCCCCATATCACGGAAGGCGTAACGGCCCCCCACCCGGAATCGCTCGTGTCGCGCCAATCGCCAGTTCCACGCGCCCATCGGAAAGCGCATCCCAGACGCCGTTGAACACTTCCTGAAAAACCAGAAGTTCGACGTCATCAAAATGGCGATAGAAATCAACGATCATCTGCCGCGTGCGTTCTGGCCTGACAATATTATCTACCGCGATAGCTAATTGACCGCGCCAGCCGTTCGCTATCTGCTGACATTGTTGGCGAGTGATCTGCATTTTTTTGACAACAGATCGCCCTTCTTTGAGAAACCACGCCCCGGCAGCGGTCAGTTCCACGTCACGATGACGCCGTTCAAAAAGCGGCACCGCCAGCCACTCTTCCAGCTGACGCACGGTATAGCTGACCGCAGAAGGAACGCGATGCAACTCCTGGGCTGCAGCGCTGAAGCTGCCATTTCGCGCCACTGCATCAACCACTTCGAGAGAATACTCAGACCACATAGTTTGCCTGCAAAATTTTTGAAACCAGTCATCAAATATTACCGTTTCACAACAGGAATTTCACTCCCTACACTTTGCGACGGTGTTTAATTGAGGAATTTAGAGAATATACATGCAACCTGGGAAAAGATTTTTAGTCTGGCTGGCGGGTTTGAGCGTACTCGGTTTTCTGGCAACCGATATGTATCTGCCCGCTTTCGCCGCCATTCAGGCCGACCTGCAAACGCCTGCGTCTGCTGTCAGTGCCAGCCTTAGTCTGTTCCTTGCCGGTTTTGCCGCTGCCCAGCTCCTGTGGGGGCCGCTCTCCGATCGTTATGGTCGTAAACCTGTGTTATTGATCGGCCTGACAATTTTTGCGCTGGGTAGTCTGGGGATGTTATGGGTGGAAAACGCAGCCACGCTGCTGGTATTGCGTTTTGTGCAAGCTGTTGGTGTCTGTGCCGCAGCCGTTATCTGGCAGGCATTGGTGACGGATTACTATCCTTCACAAAAAGTTAACCGTATTTTCGCGACCATTATGCCTTTAGTGGGGCTTTCTCCGGCGCTTGCTCCGCTGTTAGGTAGCTGGCTGCTGGTCCATTTTTCCTGGCAGGCGATTTTCGCCACTCTGTTTGCCATTGCCGTAGTGCTGATTCTGCCCATTTTCTGGCTTAAACCCACCACGAAAGCACGCAATAATAGTCAGGATGGACTGACCTTTACCGATCTGCTGCGTTCAAAAACCTATCGCGGGAATGTGCTGATTTATGCGGCCTGTTCAGCCAGTTTCTTTGCCTGGCTAACCGGTTCACCGTTTATCCTCAGCGAAATGGGCTACAGTCCGGCAGTAATTGGATTAAGTTATGTTCCGCAAACCATCGCGTTTCTTATTGGTGGTTACGGCTGTCGCGCTGCATTGCAGAAATGGCAGGGTAAGCAGTTGTTACCGTGGCTGCTGGCGCTGTTTGCCGTCAGCGTGGTAGCAACCTGGGCTGCGGGCTTCATTAGCCATGTGTCGCTGGCCGAAATTCTGATCCCATTCTGTGTGATGGCCATTGCCAACGGGGCAATCTACCCGATTGTGGTCGCCCAGGCGCTACGCCCCTTCCCGCATGCGACTGGCCGCGCTGCTGCATTGCAGAATACCCTGCAATTGGGTCTGTGCTTCCTCGCAAGTCTGGGGGTTTCCTGGCTCATCAGCGTCAGTACGCCGCTGTTCACCACCACCAGCGTGATGTTATCGACCGTGGTGCTGGTTGCCATCGGCTATAAGATGCAACATCAACCTGAATCTCACTGCCAGAATCATGGCGAGACGGAAGTCGCACATAGTGAATCACATTGATCTATAGCGATATCGTTATACTTAGGCTGCTAACAAAATTTTGTTGTATGATTGAGATTAGCAGCCTATACTGAGTTCCAGTTGTTAATATTACGATAAATATTATGTTTTTACGGGGACAGGAGCGTTCCCGGGTCACTATGGATGGTCATTTCGGCAAGGGTTCCTCCTTTCCTCTGTTCTACGTCGGATTATAGACTCGCGGTTTTCCTGCGAGATTTCTCACAAAGCCCAAAAAGCGTCTACGCTGTTTTAAGGTTCTGATCACCGACCAGTGATGGAGAAACTATGAGTTCATCGTGTATAGAAGAAGTCAGCGTACCGGATGACAACTGGTACCGTATCGCCAATGAATTACTTAGCCGTGCAGGCATCGCCATTAATGGCTCTGCCCCGGCAGATATTCGAGTTAAAAACCCCGATTTTTTTAAACGCGTTCTACAGGAAGGATCATTGGGGTTAGGCGAAAGTTATATGGATGGCTGGTGGGAATGTGACCGACTGGATATGTTTTTTAGCAAAGTCTTACGCGCTGGGCTTGAAAACCAACTCCCCCATCATTTCAAAGACACACTACGCATTGCTGGAGCACGGCTCTTCAATCTGCAAAGTAAAAAGCGTGCCTGGATAGTAGGTAAAGAGCATTACGACCTTGGTAATGACCTGTTCAGCCGTATGCTGGATCCCTTCATGCAGTATTCCTGCGCTTACTGGAAAGATGCCTATAATCTGGAATCTGCCCAACAAGCGAAGCTCAAAATGATTTGTGAAAAATTGCAGTTAAAACCGGGAATGCGGGTTCTGGATATCGGCTGCGGTTGGGGCGGACTGGCGCATTACATGGCGTCTAATTATGACGTAAGTGTGGTTGGTGTCACGATTTCTGCCGAACAACAGAAAATGGCCCAGGAACGCTGCGCAGGTCTGGATGTCACCATTTTGCTACAGGATTACCGTGACCTGAACGACCAGTTTGACCGTATTGTTTCGGTTGGTATGTTCGAGCACGTCGGACCGAAAAATTACGATACCTATTTTGAGGTGGTGGATCGTAATCTGAAGCCAGAAGGCATTTTCCTGCTACATACTATCGGCTCGAAAAAAACCGATCTAAATGTTGACCCGTGGATTAACAAATATATTTTCCCGAATGGTTGCCTGCCTTCTGTACGCCAGATTGCGCAATCCAGCGAACCACACTTTGTGATGGAAGACTGGCATAACTTTGGCGCTGACTATGACACGACGTTGATGGCCTGGTATGAGCGATTCCTCGCCGCCTGGCCGGAAATTGCCGATAACTACAGTGAACGCTTTAAACGGATGTTTACGTATTATCTGAATGCTTGCGCTGGTGCCTTCCGCGCCCGTGATATCCAGCTCTGGCAAGTGGTGTTCTCACGTGGGGTCGAAAGCGGCCTTCGCGTGGCGCGTTAAGTGTTATTTCATCGCCCCCATTTTGGGGGCGATGTCATTTCAAACGCAGCTTTATTTCTTTTCCCGTGCAGCCAACACACGTTCAACAGTATCTACCACTGCCTGAGTTTGCGGATCGATTTCGACATTGACGCGTGCACCGAGTTTTTTCTTCCCGAGAGTGGTACGTTCCAGCGTTTCCGGAATTAAATGCACACAAAAGCGGGTCGCTGTCACTTCACCAACCGTCAGGCTGATACCATCAATACCAATAAACCCTTTATACAGGATATATTTCATTAACTGCTCATCCTGTACTTTGAACCAGATCTGGTGGTTATTTTCTGATGTTATTATTTTCGATACTTCTGCGGTGGTCATAATATGACCTGACATTAAATGTCCGCCGATTTCATCGCTGAATTTAGCAGCTCGTTCTACGTTTACCCAATCCCCAACGTTTAAATCGCCAAGGTTTGTTATTCGTAACGTTTCTTTCATCAGGTCAAAACTGATACGGTTGCCGTTAATTTCCGTTACAGTCAGGCAGCAACCGTTATGCGCGACAGAAGCGCCTGTCTCCAGACCATCCAACATGTAATCAGGTAATTCCACTACATGGGTTCGAAAATTTGCTTTCTCGTCAATCGACACCAACTTCGCGGTGCCCTGCACTATCCCCGTAAACATACTTACAACTCCTGAAATCAGTTAGGACATTCTGTTCAGCACAATAGCAGGTGGGAAACGTCCTTACCAGTAAAGGGGGTTGAGTGGTTATTTTTTCACTGGAGAATTAATAAATCCTCGCTACAATAGACTGAATTTCCCCTGCTTCTTCTTTTTGCTGCCCATTCAGGCGGTTTTTTAGTCTCTCATATAACAACAATATAAAAGGTGTTCACGTGCAGAAATACATTAGTGAAGCGCGTCTGTTATTAGCATTAGCAATCCCGGTGATTCTCGCGCAAATCGCCCAAACAGCGATGGGTTTTGTCGATACCGTCATGGCGGGCGGCTATAGCGCCACCGACATGGCGGCAGTCGCCATTGGTACTTCTATCTGGCTCCCGGCGATTCTTTTCGGTCACGGACTGCTGCTGGCAATGACGCCAGTCATCGCGCAATTGAATGGTTCCGGTCGCCGTGAACGTATTGCGCATCAGGTGCGACAAGGTTTCTGGCTGGCCGGTTTCGTCTCCGTGCTTATTATGCTGGTGCTGTGGAATGCGGGTTATATCATCCGCTCCATGCAAAATATCGATCCGGCCCTCGCCGATAAAGCAGTGGGTTATCTGCGTGCACTATTGTGGGGGGCTCCTGGCTATCTGTTCTTCCAGGTCGCTCGTAACCAGTGTGAAGGTTTGGCAAAAACCAAGCCGGGCATGGTAATGGGCTTTATTGGCCTGCTGGTGAACATTCCGGTTAACTATATCTTTATTTATGGTCACTTCGGTATGCCTGAACTCGGTGGCGTCGGCTGTGGTGTGGCGACTGCGGCGGTGTACTGGGTAATGTTCTTTGCTATGGTTTCTTATATTAAACATGCCCGTTCTATGCGCGATATCCGCAACGAAAAAGGCACCGCGAAACCAGACCCGGCAGTAATGAAAAGACTTGTGCAACTGGGGTTACCTATCGCGCTGGCACTGTTCTTTGAAGTAACACTGTTTGCGGTGGTTGCGCTGTTGGTATCTCCGCTCGGTATTGTCGATGTGGCAGGCCACCAGATTGCCCTGAACTTTAGTTCGCTAATGTTCGTTCTTCCGATGTCACTGGCAGCGGCTGTGACTATCCGTGTGGGTTATCGTCTGGGTCAGGGTTCCACGCTGGATGCGCAAACTGCCGCACGAACCGGGCTTATGGTTGGCGTCTGTATGGCAACGATGACGGCAATTTTTTACAATCTCACTGCGGGAGCAGATCGCTCTTCTGTATAACGATAATCCAGAAGTTGTGACACTGGCTGCACACCTGATGTTGCTGGCGGCGGTGTATCAGATTTCTGACTCGATACAGGTAATCGGTAGCGGGATTTTGCGTGGTTATAAAGATACGCGATCTATTTTTTATATTACCTTTATCGCGTATTGGGTGTTGGGTTTACCAAGTGGTTATATCCTGGCATTGACCAATCTGGTAGTTGAACCGATGGGGCCGGCAGGTTTCTGGATAGGCTTTATCATCGGTCTGACTTCTGCTGCCATTATGATGATGCTACGTATGCGTTTCTTGCAACGTCTACCATCGGCTATCATTTTGCAACGTGCAGCTCGATAAAAAATGAGGCGCAATCCGCAAAGATTGCGCCTTAATTTTAGGCTGACTGGAGCGTTGCGCCAATGCCATCTTCGTCCGGCTGCAATTTAAGTGTGCTGCAAATAGGCTGCCGACTGGCATCCGTTATCTCAACGTGAATATCACCGCTGACTTCCCCTTTCACACTGATGAATTCTGGAGAAATTTCTTTCGCACTGGTTTGCAGGCAAATCGTTCCTTCTCCTCGCAGACGTTTCACCTTCAACTGCACAGACGTTGCTGTTGAGGTTATCAGCCACACTTTTCCGCCATCGAGATTCAGGTTGCCAACATAGAAAGTGACATTGTCACCTTTAACCGTGCTGCCATCGAGGATCAACACGCCTTCCTGCTGGACTGTAATCGTTGATTGTTTCAGATCAGCGCCATAGCCAACAATCATAGAAGCGCCGTCCTGTAAGGCAACGCTCCCCGTAAGTTCAACCGGAGCACAGTCTTCTTCTACGACGAATTTTTCATCCGCACTGGTGGGAGACATCACAATCACTGTCCCACTTTGTACCACTGCGTTTTCCAGCGTACCGGCATGCACTTCAGCCCGCCCACCGGTTTTAACTGTCAGGTTTTTAGTCTTACCAGAACTGTAGAGTTGCAGACCGTCTGTCCCCAGGCGATAAACGGCGCCATTCTCAACGATGGTATGAATGTCTTCACCGCCGAGATTATTCATGGTGCCACCCGCAATCAGCGTATCACTGGCTTTACCTGCCAGCATAAAAACGCCGCCGTGGTTTATCTCACCATTGATGGCTTCTCCACCAGGGTAAACCAACAGTTCACCACCTTCATCTACAACAACTGCTGATGCTGTTCCGTTGACCAACAAACCACCATCCTGATCCAGAATGATTTTTTCCGCGCGATGGCCCTCCAGTACCCGCAGATTACCGCCATTCTCCAGCAATAAACCGCAGGCATAGCCCTGATCAACGCTAAATTCACCTTCGGGATGGCGGCCATTAACAGTCGCGAGCGTTGAGAGGCTAATCGCTCCACCGTCTGACTGAACAATGTCAGTGGCTATTGCGCCGTCACCGACTGATAACGTGCCATTGTTGCTGTACTGTGTACATTTGGCGATTCCACCAGTTTCAACTTTCAGCCAGCCAGTATCTGTGACCACGGTATTTTCTGCTCTTCCGCCTGCCTCAACAATCAACTCGCCATCAGTAAGTTGAGTCGCACCGATAACGTCTCCAGCATGAACAATTTGCACTTTCCCGTCGCTTATCAAGTTTTTTGCATCAGATCCCATGACTTATTCCTATGCTGCATCTGTGTGCCTTTATCGCTACCTAAGTGTAAAGGCTACGAAGGATTTATCCACGATAGAATTGATATGGTGGCAAAGTCTCTGTTTTACATTGTGAGTCGAGGGATAATCGGCTGTATTAGATCTAAATATGATCTCTGGCCAAAAATCGCCCTTGCAAATCAACAAAATATCGCCAATTTGCTTAAAAGCTCTGCAAACGATAGAAATACCGCAGAAAATTACGATTTGCCTCTTGCCACCTGCACGCTCTGCCGCTAATATTCGTCCCCGTTGTCACCTACAACGTTGCGTTCATAGCTCAGTTGGTTAGAGCACCACCTTGACATGGTGGGGGTCGTTGGTTCGAGTCCAATTGAACGCACCATCCTGCGTCCGTAGCTCAGTTGGTTAGAGCACCACCTTGACATGGTGGGGGTCGGTGGTTCGAGTCCACTCGGACGCACCAGATTTTCTTAATCTGGTCTTCTCTTCCCTTTTGTTTCTCCTGTTTCTTCTCTGTATCCAATACGTTAAAAGATTTACACTATCCTCTTATGCGTTATCAGAAGGAGAATAGCTATGGCAACTTTATTACAACTTCATTTTGCTTTTAATGGCCCGTTTGGCGACGAAATGGCTGAGCAACTTAAACCGCTTGCCGAGTCAATTAATCAGGAACCCGGTTTTCTGTGGAAGGTGTGGACAGAAAGTGAAAAGAACCATGAAGCCGGTGGGATCTACCTTTTTACCGATGAAAAAAGCGCCCTGGCTTATCTGGACAAACATACTGCCCGCCTGAAAAATCTTGGTGTCGCAGAAGTTATTGCCAAAGTTTTCGATGTCAATGAGCCACTGAGTCAAATCAATCAGGCAAAACTCGCCTGACAGAGATTAATGAAGGGCGATACGCGCCCTTTTCGTCCCCGTCTGAAATTTCTCCTTTTCTAAATATTTCCACCACACTTATCTGATAACACCAAATTCAAAAAAATGCATACAGGTAAGTAACAATGAAAAAAAATTGCCATTGTGGGTGCCGGACCAACAGGGATCTACACTTTCCTCTCGCTTTTGCAGCAACAAACGCCACTCTCCATTTATCTCTTCGAGCAAGCCGACGAAGCGGGTGTCGGTATGCCGTACAATGATGAAGAAAACTCTAAAATGATGCTGGCAAATATTGCCAGCATTGAAATACCGCCGATTTATTGTACTTATCTGGAATGGTTGCAAGAGCAAGAGGCCAGCCATCTGCAACGTTATGGCGTTAAAAAGGAAAGCTTGCACGATCGCCAGTTTTTGCCGAGGGTTTTGTTAGGAGAATATTTCCGTGATCGCTTTTTACGGTTGGTAGAGCAAGCACGGCTGCAGCAATTTGAAATCAACGTTTATGAATCTTGTCAGGTGACTGATCTGCAAGTCACAGGCTCTGGCGTGCTTATCTTCACAGATCGGGATTTGCCAGTTGAGACGTTTGATTTAGCCGTAATAGCCACCGGTCACGTCTGGCCTGACGAAGAACAGGCAAGCCGAACATATTTCCCCAGCCCGTGGTCAGGGTTAATGGAAGCGAAAATTGAAGCCTGTCGCGTGGGCATTATGGGAACATCCTTGAGCGGACTGGATGCCGCAATGGCGGTTGCTATCCAGCATGGTTCCTTTATTGAAAAAGATAATCAACGCATTCTGTTTCAGCGCGATAGCGACAGTGAAAAACTCAGTATTACATTGATGTCACGCACAGGTATTGTGCCAGAAGCCGATTTCTATTGCCCAATTCCCTACGAACCTCTATGCATTGTCACTGAACAGGCCCTGAACGCGGAAATTGAAAAAGGTGCACAGGGCCTTCTGGAACGGGTATTTAAACTTATAGTGCGAGAGATTACTTCGGCTGATCCTGACTGGAGCCGACATATTGCGATAGAGAGCCTGAATGTCGATACCTTCGCGCAAGCCTGGTTTGCCGACCGTAAACAGCATGATCCATTTGCCTGGGCAGAAAAAAACCTGGCAGAAGTCGAGCGAAATAAACGTGAAAAACATACCGTTCCCTGGCGTTATGTCATTCTTCGCCTGCATGAAGCCGTACAGGAGATTGTTCCGCATCTGAATGAGCACGACCATAAACGGTTCAGTAAAGGCCTTGCCAGAGTATTTATCGACAATTATGCAGCTATTCCTTCTGAATCTATAAAGCGATTACTGGCTTTGCGCGAGGCGGGAATTATCCATATTCTCGCTCTCGGTGAGGAATACGATATGGAAATCGACAAAACGCACACAATGCTGAAAACAGCGGACAACAGCTACTCGTTTGACGTTTTTTATTGATGCTCGTGGGCAACGCCCGCTCAAAGTGAAAGACATTCCTTTCCCTGGACTACGTGCACAACTACAGAAAACAGGCGATGAAATCCCTGATGTCGGTGAAGATTATACGCTACAGCAACCGGAAGACGTTCGTGGTCGCGTGGCGTTCGGCGCGTTGCCCTGGCTAATGCACGATCGGCCTTTCGTTCAGGGGCTTACGGCTTGTGCTGAAATTGGTGAGGCTATGGCGCAGGCCGTCGTGAAGCCAGCATCCCGCGCACGCCGACGTTTGTCGTTTGATTAAGGTAAAAGAGTCAGCATTCCACAAATTGATGCTGCTCATTCAAACGATAGCGAACTCCGGCGCGAATATTATTTTCACCTTCAACGGCTACGGCAAAGCGCACTCTTTCGCCGTCATGATACGCCAGCGCAGCGCTGCCTCCTGGCCCGAGAATAATTGAATCCACCACGCCCGCACTCACTACCGTTGAATTTTCACCGCTGGCGATGATATGAACGTTATCGCCGCTGTTGGCAATCCTGGCGTTTGCGCCAAAGCTGGCGATTTGCACCAGATCGCCATTACTGGCGACATGACACCGTTCACCCAATGTACAAACGCGTACTCGCATTCCGGTATTCGCAATACGACTGCTGTCTCCGGCGCTGCTTATCCGCGAGGAATTACCGGTTACAGCAACACGAGCACGTTCACCTGAGCTACCGATATGGCTGTTAAAGCCGACACTGCCAATCCGCACGCTATAACCCATGCTGGCAATTTGCGCAGCATACCCCACAGTAGCGATTCTGGCGTTATCCTCACAACAGCGACGCGTGCGTGATCGTCGGCCCGGGCGAACTGACTGCAAAAGGGTATCTCTACGGGGTCCCTGGCCAGTTTTTGCATTGAGGAAACTTCCTGACGGGCGAAATTTTCGTCTGCCAGCCATTTTTTCCAGGCGTACTCAACCAGACTTTCCGCCCAGTCAGTAAATCCCTCGCTCATCAGGGCGTGATGAATATCGGCATAAATTCCACCTTGCGGAAAACGGCGCAGAAACCAGCGGTACATAACCGCTCCTACACGCCACTCTCGCAGGTCAGCTCGTGTAATGATCATTCGTTAATGCCGGTGATAGCCATCGACCATACATTTAAAGGTTTCGTGCGGAGTACGCCCCGTGGTGCAAAGATAGAGATGGCCGAAGATAAAAAAGAGGCTTATAGCTGCCAGAGCAAAATGCGCCTGCAATAACCAGTATCTTACGCCAGGGAACACGTCCCCCACGGTTTGCGGGTAAAGGCATAGCAGCCCCGTCAACAATAACAGCGGCAGCAATCCATACATCACAGCAACATAAGCTGCCTGCTGCAATGGATTGAATTTAGACTGTGTTGTTGCAGAAAATGGATGATCTTCCCCTTGCATAATTCCAAGCAGATAAAACCGCGTTTGTTTAGCCGCTCGCCCCAGCCAGCCCTGACGACGGATAATGTAGTGATGACCATTACCCCCAACGGCATTAATGAGAATAAAGCCAAGCCAGCATGCCAGTAGCAGGAATCCACAAACTTCATGTACGGCAACCAGACTTTTGACTGCAGCAACGCCCACCAGCGCAAAGTGATTGATTAGCCCACTTGCCAGCAACAAGACAAAGAGTAACGCATTCGACCAGTGCCATAATCTCACCGCCCTGCTGTAGAGATAAACCTTCTCGCCATGACCAGTGGAGGATTTCTTTTTACCACGAGCGCGAAGTAAGGCGTGAAGCCCCAACACTAACCACATCCCGACCAGCAGCAGCCCGGCAATGACCAACCACACAGGCCAAAATTCGGGAGAAAACTGCGGTACATAGTTTGCCAACTGGTTATGAAATTGTTCAGCATTTTGCGACGGGTTCATACATTTTCCTTTTTAATCAAATGTTGACCGAACCGGCGATACAGATGCGGTTTCCCGGCACCAGGCAGCTGATATTGATAGTATTTATTTTCCTGTAACCACGCCTGAATTTCTGGGCTATCTTCGCGACCAAAGATCAACGCATGTTCCGGACAGGCGCTAACGCAGATGGGCGGAAAACCTTTTGCCAGCCGAGACTCGGCACAGAAATCACATTTATCCGCCACTTTGGTCAGTGGATTAAGGTAACGAACCTGATACGGGCATGCGCCGATGCAGTAGCTACAGCCAATGCATTGTGATTTTTCTACCCGCACGATCCCCTGTTCATCACGCCACGATGCCCCTGTGGGGCAAACGTCGATGCAAGGAGCATCTTCACAGTGCTGGCATGACTGGCGAAAAAAGTGATACAGCGTTTCGTTATTGTTATCGGTGACCGGGATATGCGCGATAGACAAACGACTTCCCTGTGCCGGTACATGGTTAGTTTTACGGCATGCTCTGGCGCAAATATTACAGCCATTGCACCGTGATTCATCGTGAATCATGGCATATCGAACTTCCTTTCTTTGTCTGGTGTTCGCTAACAAAGAAGGTGCTGAACCGGTCAAAAAGATTACCGTTCCCATCCCCAGAACAAATTTGCGTCGAGTGAAGGACATCTTATTATCCTCTAATGCTGTGGCTGCGACTGTCCACCCTATCCATGATATCTCCCTGAAACTTCAGGGATTCTGAAACTGCTCAACTTCGAACCATTCACATAAGCCATAAGCTTTGCCATAGCTCATAAAACGCTCGCTAAACAGGTACAACACAGCCGTCGATGACGTCACCTGGCGTATATCGGCATACTCAGGAGCGATATCCATCGCGGCGAGCGCGGCTTCAATCTGCGCTTCCTGGTAGTAATATGGCGCTTGCGTCAGCATGGCGAACTTATAAGGCCGGGGATACGTCTGGCATTCGAAGCGAACGGCGTGTGCAATGGCCCGACAGATGTCCTGCTCAACAACCTGCAAAGACATAGCGGCATAGTTTTCGCTCATGGTTTGCGTTGAGTAGTAATAATCATCTTTACTGCCCGTCATACAGGCGATATCTGCGAAGTCTGAACTCTGCCGTATGCTTTCCAGCAATGCAGAAAGATCCTCTTCAGCAACCGTATATGGCGGCGACAGGAACACGGCGCGTGCAACCAGTTGACCCGCCGTCGAATGCTGGCGGATAAACTCCGCCAGAATTTCAGCCGGTTCAGGCCCTGTAACCGCATCGTTCGCAGTGTCATCGGGCTGACGCATACTGTGCAACCAGTGACGCTTAGTCACGTCAATATCAGGCGCTTCCAGTTGTGTCATTTCCTCCTGCTGGCTCATTACGCCGGTTCCTTATGCTGGTAGCAGGTTATGTGTCGCCAGATCGGCGGCAATATCTTCCAGCCCGAGTCGATGAAGCGTTTCTCGCGTTGGACAACCAAGCTGTGGGTCCCAGCCCATTTCCTTGTAGAAAAGCGTGAGTGACTGGTGCATATCATCGCGGTCCATTTTGTCAGTACCTTCACTGAAGACCGGAATCTGCGGATCTTTATCAAATACCCAGGAGCAGATCAGGTCATGCTCATTACGCATATCTTTGGTTTGCATCAGTTTTACCGTGTAGGCACGATGTAACGTAAAGATACGCTCAGCAGCTAAATCTAATTTTTCCTGCGTCATATCTTCGCCAGTTATTGCTTTAAAGAATTTGGCTTCTAGCGCAAGGTCGCCACGATAATTGCGGCTTTTCAGTGGCGAAACGGTCATTGGCCAGACCCAGTTGCACAGGGTGACGGCGTTATGCAAACAAACCCGCAACAGCGACCATTTGGCATATTTAATTTTTGCGTCATTGATCGGCGTGTAGTTTTTGGTTTCATCGTAAGCATCTTCAGAGCCAAAAAGCTCTTTTGCCACTTCCCGCTGCAGTTTCAACGGCAAACCGGAGCCGATAAAGTTGATGTGCGTATGCGTCATACAGTCACGGTTGAACATGCAGTTAACAATAGAACCGACCTGCGCCGACGCTTCATTGGCATGGTGAACCGGATAACCAAACGGCGACCAGAGTTTATTTTTTGCGTAGCCCCAGTACTCTTCACCCAAATTCCAGCGTTCAGCAATGGCATACGAGCCATCAGCCAGATGACTCAACTCACCCACGCGGTGCGCCAGACGGTAGTAAAAATCTTTAATGAAATTAACGTCGCCAGCTTCCAGTTGATCCCAACGAATTTCCGCATACTCTTCAGCAGGCAGAACGCGCTTAAACACACCTTTGCTGTAACAATAGGTAAAGTCGCGATGCAACTGCCCGTAGTTACACCACAGCCCGTAGTCATCGAACAGATTCAGACCGACCAGATTACCAATTACCCGGCCATCATCTTTATCTTCAAAATCTTTCGGCCCGTTCGGGAAGATGGTGGTATGGACAAAGTTAGCGACACAGGTGTTACCACCTGTACTGGGTACACCAAACTCTTTAACCCGAGGAATGTTCATCTGGGTCATACAACGAATTGGGCATGAGTGGCAGCCACTCATTTTGACGGTGTATTTTTCTGCTGCCGGACCTAAGTCAAAGACGGATTTATAGGTGCGGAAACCGACCGTGTTCTGATTGCCTGGCGGGATTTCTCCTGTTTCAATCGGGCCGCCTTCCGCTGCCCCCCAAAACAGCCCTTTACGTGCCGTCCAGCGTGATTTGGGATCAGAGTACTCTGCCCACGATTGCGGCGTACTTGGCACGACATGATTGTTATTAGCGCCAATAAGTTCGGTCATCATATAGTCATTGAGCCGTTTCATCTCCTGGCGATCGGCAATGTTGACTCCTTTTGTCCCTTCAACCGCAATCGCTTTCAGGTTTTTGGAGCCCATTATTGCGCCAGTTCCCGCGCCGCCACTGTGGTTACGACTATTCAGCATGCCAGAGAGAGGCACAAGATTTTCACCTGCCTGACCAATAGCCGCTACACAGGTTTCAGGGCTGGTTAAACGGCAAATTTCTTCCGTGGTTGCACGCGTCCCTTTCCCCCACAAGAAATCGGCTTTCTCCAGGCTAACTTTGTCATCTTTTATATTTAGCCAGACCGGTGATTTCGCTTTACCCTCGATAATAATGACGTCGTACCCGGCGAATTTCATTTGTGCAGCAAAAAAGCCGCCCATATGGGCGTCGACGACTAAATTTCCTTTGGTAAATGTGGAAAGTGATGTGATATTTACGCGAGAACTACAGGGTGCACCAGATCCAGTTAATGGGCCGGTAGCAAAAACTAATTTATTTGCTTCATCGAAAGGTTTGGTGCCTGGCGGTACTTCGTCATACATAATTTTGTAGCCAAAGCCCATACCACCGACAAAATCTTTAAACTTACTGGAATCTTCGAGGGTAATATTTCCTGTCGTAAGATTGACTCTTAATATATTACCAGTCCAACCGTTAGCCATGATTTTTTCCTTTGCAAGATTCACACAGTAATATCTTTCCACTCGATAATTTTTAACGCCCCTGTCGGGCAGGCGTTTGCGCATTCACCGCACAACACACATTTCGAGGATTTTTTAGTTTCAGTATTTACGGTGGCCATCATCCACGGACACGCAGTGGTACAGGCGCTACAACCAATGCAACGTTTATGATCGACGGTTATACATCCCTCTTCCTGCTGCCAGGTAATTGCGCCAATCGGGCAGACCTTCAGGCATTGAGGATCTTTACACTGGCGACAGGTGTCGGCGGTATAATTCAGATCGCCGTATAAGCCGCCACCGGAACCTACGCCCTTGTCGCCAAAGAAATAATTACGATGGATTTTGATGCGGGAGAAAAAAGTACCAACGGCGCCATCGTTATAGTTGGTACAGGAGATTTCACAGCGGTGGCAGCCGGTGCAACGCGCACGCTGGGTAACTAACACGCCTTTGGGCGTGTTTATCAGCCCCACCGTGCCGCTATCGACATCTTCCTGTTTACAGCCCAAAAGTGACAATAACGCAGGGGCTATTGTTAAACCAGCAAGACCTTTTCCTGATATACGCAAGAACTCTAATCGCGTTAAGCCAATATCTAATAGTGGACGTTCAACCGGGTTCATTTATTTCGCATCCTCTTCGCAAACACAGTGCTGACAATTCAGCAGCCTGATATTAAGCATTCAACTAATACGCTGCTGACTATGCCTCCAACACCAGATATTTTTTGTCCTAACCCGATAGCGTATGAGACATGATTTAACGCAAGCAAACTAATCCTTTATGGTTAGGAGAAAAAATAATGTGATTATTCTTAGCCCTTAACATTGATCGTTATCAATTAAAAATGGAAAGCAGAAGATTAAAAGTGGAGTGATATTTGTTATCATTTGAAATGAATTTCATTTACTCCACAATAATTTGTGATATACATTCCAGAATATAGAAATAGTTAATTCGCTATAAAGTTAAATACATATCGCAATTAATATAGTTGCCTTACATCCATTTATAAAAATAAACTTACATGTGACGATATAATAAAACAGAGGGGATAAGGCGTTACGCGCTATCCCCGAACAATTATTTCACCAGTGCATTAATGACTGTTTCCATCGCCTGCTTTTCTAATTCGCTTCGTTGGATGCGTTTATTTGCTAATGCTGTACGCAGCACACCAGCGATGACGATGTGTTTTGGCTCCTGGCCCAGGTCACGCATCTCCAACACCACTTTCCCTACCACTCTGCACATTTCGCGGTACAGCTCATCATCTTTTGTCCGGTTGCCCATTATTCACACCCATTTATCATGCCAGTTATCAGCATATATCAATCTCATTACTTAAACAAAAAACAAACAAAATCAAACAAATAACTCGATAAATTATTATAATTGCATCTGTTGTGTCACGAGGGTATGCACTCTGTCTTTACTCCAGTCATCCTCTATCTTCCAACCATCGCCTTCCCTTTGCGCAAACAGCGATGATTTTGCGTAATCTGCTATCGAGGACGTTAAATCTTTGATAACAGTTTATTGTGTATATGCATGAATGTTTTTGAAACGCTGTTTTTGTTTTCCTTTTTGATTAAATTCAGCGTATAATCCGCGCCAATTGACTCTTGAATGGTTTCAGCACTTTGGACTGTAGAACTCAACGACTCAAAAACAGGCACTCACGTTGGGCTGAGACACAAGCACACATTCCTCTGCACGCTTTTTCGATGTCACCTATCCTTAGAGCGAGGCACCATCACTTTCGTAATACCGGATTCGCTTTCCGGCAGTGCGCCCAGAAAGCAAGTTTCTCCTATCCTTCTCAACTTAAAGACTAAGACTGTCATGAAAAAGACCAAAATTGTTTGCACCATCGGCCCAAAAACCGAATCTGAAGAGATGTTAGCTAAAATGCTGGACGCGGGCATGAACGTCATGCGTCTGAACTTCTCTCATGGTGACTATGCAGAACACGGTCAGCGCATTCAGAACCTGCGCAACGTGATGAGCAAAACCGGTAAAACTGCCGCTATCCTGCTCGATACCAAAGGTCCGGAAATCCGCACCATGAAACTGGAAGGCGGTAACGACGTTTCCCTGAAAGCAGGCCAGACCTTTACTTTCACCACTGACAAATCTGTTATCGGCAACAGCGAAATGGTTGCGGTAACTTATGAAGGTTTCACTACCGACCTGTCCGTCGGCAACACCGTACTGGTTGACGATGGTCTGATCGGTATGGAAGTTACCGCTATCGAAGGTAACAAAGTTATCTGTAAAGTACTGAACAACGGTGACCTGGGCGAGAACAAAGGTGTGAACCTGCCTGGCGTTTCCATCGCCCTGCCGGCACTGGCAGAAAAAGACAAACAGGACCTGATCTTCGGTTGCGAACAAGGCGTAGACTTTGTTGCTGCTTCCTTTATCCGTAAACGTTCTGACGTTGTCGAAATCCGTGAGCACCTGAAAGCGCACGGCGGCGAAAACATCCAAATCATCTCCAAAATCGAAAACCAGGAAGGCCTCAATAACTTCGACGAAATCCTCGAAGCATCTGATGGCATCATGGTTGCACGTGGCGACCTGGGTGTAGAAATTCCGGTTGAAGAAGTTATCTTCGCCCAGAAGATGATGATCGAAAAATGTATCCGTGCACGTAAAGTCGTTATCACTGCGACCCAGATGCTGGATTCCATGATCAAAAACCCACGTCCGACTCGCGCAGAAGCCGGTGACGTAGCCAACGCCATCCTCGACGGCACCGACGCAGTAATGCTGTCTGGTGAATCCGCAAAAGGTAAATATCCGCTGGAAGCTGTTTCTATCATGGCGACCATCTGTGAACGTACCGACCGCGTGATGAACAGCCGTCTCGAGTTCAACAACGACAACCGTAAACTGCGTATCACCGAAGCGGTTTGCCGTGGCGCAGTTGAAACTGCTGAAAAACTGGATGCTCCGCTGATCGTCGTAGCGACCCAGGGCGGTAAATCTGCTCGTGCAGTACGTAAATACTTCCCGGATGCAACCATTCTGGCGCTGACCACCAACGAAAAAACAGCTCATCAGCTGGTACTGAGCAAAGGCGTTGTACCGCAGCTGGTTAAAGAAATTACCTCTACTGATGATTTCTATCGTCTGGGTAAAGAACTGGCGCTGCAGAGCGGTCTGGCGCACAAAGGCGACGTCGTAGTCATGGTTTCTGGCGCGCTGGTACCGAGCGGCACGACTAACACCGCATCTGTTCACGTCCTGTAATATTGCTTTTGTGAATTAATTTGTATATCGAAGCGCCCTGATGGGCGCTTTTTTTATTTAATCGATAACCAGAAGCAATAAAAATCAAATCGGATTTCACTATATAATCTCACTTTATCTAAGATGAATCCGATGGAACCATCCTGTTTTCTCTCATTTTTTTTATCTAAAACCAAGCGTTCGATGTTTCTTTGAGCGAACGATCAAAAATAAGTGCCTTCCCATCAAAAAAAATATTCTCAACATAAAAAAACTTTGTGTAATACTTGTAACGCTACATGGAGATTAACTCAATCTAGAGGGTATTAATAATGAAAGCTACTAAACTGGTACTGGGCGCGGTAATCCTGGGTTCTACTCTGCTGGCAGGTTGCTCCAGCAACGCTAAAATCGATCAGCTGTCTTCTGACGTTCAGACTCTGAACGCTAAAGTTGACCAGCTGAGCAACGACGTGAACGCAATGCGTTCCGACGTTCAGGCTGCTAAAGATGACGCAGCTCGTGCTAACCAGCGTCTGGACAACATGGCTACTAAATACCGCAAGTAATAGTACCTGTGAAGTGAAAAATGGCGCACATTGTGCGCCATTTTTTTTGCCTGCTCATTACGCCTATTGCGTCGCGCGTAACATATTTCCTTGCTCTGGTTCACCATTCTGCGCTGACTCTACTGCAGACGCATTGCTGGCTACTGGAGTTGCTCCACTGCTTACCGCAACCGGATACCCTGCCCGACGATACAATGCTTTATCGACTAACTTCTGATCTACAGCCTTATTGTCTTTAAATTGCGTGAAGCCTGCAGGCAGTGCGTACGGCATTGTCTGAACGTTCTGCTGTTCTTCTGCCGATAGCGGTCGATGCACTTCAACATAACGCATCCCGTTCGGTTCTACAGAGTATTTTACCGGTTCGTTGATCACTCTTACCGGCGTTCCCGTTCTCACACTGGAGAACAGTGCTTTAATGTCCGGCGCGTTCATACGCATACAGCCTGAACTGACGCGCAAACCGACGCTGTCCGGCGCACTGGTGCCATGAATGAGGTATTCGCCGTTGCCGTGCGCCAGGCGCAGTGCGTAGCGTCCCAGAGGGTTATTCGGCCCGGCTGGAACAACTGGCGGTAATTTGATGCCTCGCTCCAGTGAACGCTGACGAATACCCGCCGTGGGCGTCCAGGTAGGATTGGGGATTTTCTGCCCTACCCGTGTTTCCATCACTGGCGTTTCCAGCCCCTGCAAGCCAATGCCTATCGGGTAGACCTGCACGATATTTTCTCCCGGCGGATAATAATAAAGACGCAGTTCCGCAAGGTTCACAATTATCCCCTGGCGCGGTGCATCAGGTAATAACAGTTGCGAAGGAATGGTTATTGTCGTGCCTGGTTTTGGCACCGGAGCAATTGTGTTATTGGCTTCAAGGATCAACATTGCCGCAGTATCAAAACGACGGGCAATAGCCTGAAGGTTTTTATCCCCCTCTTGCACCGTATAGGTTTGATTTTGCCCAACCAGTCGGCTTCCGGTTGGTGGGAGCGGGTAATCTACCGCCCAGGCTGCCTGAATGGCGCTGAAAGCGCCGATAAGAGTCAGTGTTAGTAAAGACGCGCGTTTCATTGTAAACCTCCTGTATTTGCCGGTGGCTCACGCTGAAACGACGGATGGCGCTTATGTTTACCTGAAACCGAAACACTCCTGTGCAGGCCAGTGTAAACATCGACCACCCGGCAAAGTGAGCCTACCGGATGAAAGCTGTTCCTTTAGTTTAGCTAAGTGCAGCGGCTTTGGCGCGAATTGCGCGAATCATCGCTTCCAGACCTTGTGAGCGTGATGGGGTGAGATGTTGGGTGAGCGCCATTTTTTCAAACCACGGGCGCACATCGAAATTGACAATATCCTGCGGCGTCATTTGATCGTAGAGAATAAAAACGACCGCAATAAGCCCTTTCACAATGGCCGCATCGCTGTCGCCCTGCAATTCAATAATTCCCTGCGCATTCTGGCGCATTACAATCCATACCTGACTCTGGCATCCCTGAATACTATTTTGCGGGCTTCTGTCTTCGTCGCGTAATTCTGGCAGACGCTGTCCCAGTTCAATAATGTAGAGATATTTCTCTTCCCAGTTGGTGCAGCGTAAAAAGTTACGCAGCAATTTTTCTTTATCCGGCAATACAGCCATAGAGCCTCCCTTTTACCCCAGTAGACGATGAATACGTTGCAATCCAGTTACCAGACGATCCACTTCTTCATGGGTGTTGTACATTGCCAGCGACGCCCGACACATCGCGGGGACGTTGTAATAGGCCATTAATGGCATTGCGCAGTGATGTCCGGTACGCACAGCAATACCGTAGTTATCAAGAAAACTGCCGACGTCATAGGCGTGGTGTTTACCGAGATTAAAGGCAATAACGCCAAGTCTGTCCGGCGGACCATAGAGAGTAAGATCCGGCACCGCAGCCAACTGCGACAATGCGTAATGCATCAGATTCTGTTCATACTCGGCAATGTTGTTAAGCCCCAGCGCCGAAACATACTCCAGCGCCGCGCCAAGGCCAATAATACCTCCGGTATTGGGCGTACCGGCTTCAAACCGCCACGGCGCTTTGGTCCAGGTAGTGCCTTCACTCAGGCTAACGGTGGCAATCATAGAACCGCCACCTTCCCACGGCGGCATCTCCTGCAACAAGGCTTCTTTGACATACAGCACGCCAATGCCGGTGGGACCATACAGTTTATGCCCGGAGAAAACGTAGAAATCGCAATCCAGTGCCTGAACATCCACCGGATGATGCATCACCGCCTGAGCGCCATCCACCAGCACTTTTGCGCCATGTTGGTGCGCAAGCGTGATCATCTCCGCCAGCGGATTTTCCGTCCCCAGCACGTTGGAGACATGGGTAATTGCCAGCAGGCGAGTTTTCTCGTCGAACAGATTGGGCAGTGTATCCAGTTGCAGTGTGCCGTCCGGGTTAAGCGGGATCACACGCAGCTCTGCGCCAACACGGGTGCAAAGCATTTGCCAGGGAACAATGTTAGCGTGGTGCTCCATCTGACTGATGATGATGTTATCGCCCGCCCGCACGTTGCTGTTGCCCCAGCTATTGGCGACCAGGTTAATCCCTTCCGTCGTGCCGCGGACGAACACCAGCTCTTCCGCCGAACGGGCATTAATAAACAGCGATGCCCGCTTGCGCACGTTCTCCATTTTCTCGGTCGCCTGGGCGCTTAAGGTATGAATACCGCGATGCACCGCGGCGTAACCGTGACGATAAAACTCGGCCTCGGCGTCAATCACCTGGCTCGGTTTCTGCGCACTGGCGGCGCTGTCGAGATAAGCCAGTGGCAGACCGTTCACCTCACGCGAAAGCACCGGAAAGTCGGCCCGCACTTTGTCGACGGAAAAAGTCATCTTGCACCTCCCGGCAGCCGTTGACCGATTCGGGCCAACACCTGCTGTTTGAGCCCATCATCACGCAATGCTTCCGTCAGTTCGGCGGCAAAGGCGTAGATAATCATCTGCTGGGCATCCTGTTGATTGATCCCGCGCGAGCGCAGATAGAACATCTGTTCGTTATCAATACGCCCCACCGTCGCACCGTGGCTGCATTTCACATCATCAGCATAGATTTCCAGCTGTGGTTTGGTATCCACTTCCGCCAGTTTACCCATCAGCAGATTATTGTTGGTCATCTGGCCGTCAGTCTTGATGGCGTGCTGCGCGACGTTGATCAAACCGTTAAACACCGCGCGACCTTTGTCGCTGACGATAGTTTTGTGCAGCTGGCGGCTATTGCAAAAACCTTTATTGTGTTCCAGCCAGGTGCGGGTATCACACACTTCGTTTTTCACCGGCATCGCCAGGCTATTGATGCGCAGCGTGCTGTTTTCGCCATTGAGTTGCGTACTGGTGTTGTGTCGTAACACGGCGCCGCCAAGCAGGAAACTGTGGCTAAATGCCGTGGCATCGTCTGCCAGCAGCAAGTCATTATGCGCAAAGTGGTGGCTGACCGGGTTTTCAAACGCCAGCTTGATATGCTGCAAGTGGGCGTTCGCTGCGACGTTGATAGTGAACCGTGCGCCGGTGAAATGACGAGCATCATTAAGACTGACAAAATGTTCAATCACCGTTGCTTCGGCACCTTCCGCCAGCTCCAGATGATGTCGGTAATGGGCAGTGTTGACCTCTTCACCTGCCACGCCCTGGGTAATATGCATTAACAGCAATGGCTTTGCCGGCCGTTGACCGCGCTTCACGGCAATATGCGTAACGCTTTGTGCCAGACTTTCCGTCAGATGCAGAAACACTTCCGCCTGAATAGCGTCAGGCAATCCCTGACGGTCGTCGTTAATGCTCACTTCATACCCGCTGCCTTCGGTTGCATCGCTCAGCGCGGGCACGTAACGTCCATCGACAAACACCAGCCGCACGGCGTCTAACGTTAACGCTAAGGCATCGCGTTGTTGCGGGGATATCTCACCCGCAATGCTGACAAACTGGCTATTGGTCAGCCCTTCCAGCGGCGTATATTTCCAGTGCTCATGTTTACGTGTCGGCAGGCCGGTACGCAGCAATTGTTGTAAATGCTGTTGTGCTTGCGGGGAACGTTTCGCCCCTTCAGCTTCAAACAAATGATGCCACTGTTGCAGCGCGTTACTGCTGTTCGGTAAGCCAGCCATAACCCTGCTCCTCCAGTTGTTTGACCAACGTGAAATCACCGGATTTCACAATTCGCCCCTGATACAGAACATGGACGTAATCAGGCTTGATGTAGTCAAGAATGCGTTGGTAGTGCGTAACAATGATGAATGAACGCTTGCCGTCACGCAGCGAGTTCACGCCATCGGCGACCACCTTTAATGCGTCGATATCGAGCCCGGAGTCCGACTCATCAAGAATGCACAGTTCCGGTTCCAGCACCGCCATTTGCAAAATATCGTTGCGCTTTTTCTCACCACCAGAAAAACCAACGTTGACCGAACGCGTGAGTAAATCTTCCGGCATCTTCAGGAGAGCAATTTTTTCTTCCATCAAATCCTGAAAATCAAAGCGGTCGAGCGTTTCCTGGCCGCGATAGCTGCGCACCGCATTAAGTGCCGTTTGCAGGAAAAACTGGTTACTGACGCCGGGAATTTCCACCGGATACTGGAAGGCCATAAAAATGCCTTCACCTGCACGATCTTCCGGCGACAGCGCAAGCAAATCTTTGCCTTTAAACTCAACCGTGCCGCCCGTCACTTCATAATCTTCGCGCCCGGCAAGCGTTGCCGATAAGGTACTTTTGCCAGAACCGTTTGGCCCCATAATGGCGTGAACTTCGCCGGGACGAACGTCGAGGCTTAATCCACGCAGGATAGCTTTATCTTCCACGCTGACGTGTAAATCTTTAATACTTAACATGTTTATTCCTTATCCGACGCTGTGTTCAAGACTGATGGCGAGGAGTTTTTGTGCTTCAACGGCAAATTCCAGCGGCAGTTCCGAGAACACGTCTTTGCAGAAGCCGTTAACAATCATCGAGATGGCGTCTTCTTCGCTGATCCCGCGTTGCAGGCAGTAAAACAGTTGATCTTCACCAATACGTGATGTCGTTGCCTCGTGCTCCAGTTGTGCGCTGTTATTGCGACATTCGACATACGGGAAGGTATGCGCCCCACAATTATCGCCAATCAGCATTGAGTCGCACTGAGTGAAATTGCGCGCATTGGTTGCCGTCGGCATAATTTTCACTAAGCCGCGATAACTGTTCTGGCTGTGTCCGGCAGAGATCCCTTTCGAGATAATGGTCGATTTGGTGTTTTTACCGATGTGGATCATCTTGGTGCCGGTATCCGCTTGCTGATGACCGCTGGTCAGTGCCACTGAGTAAAACTCACCAATGGAGTTATCGCCGCGCAGAATGCAGCTGGGATATTTCCACGTAATGGCTGAACCGGTTTCTGATTGCGTCCATGACATTTTGCTGTTTTCGCCTTCGCACAAAGCACGCTTGGTGACGAAGTTGAGAATACCGCCGGTGTTGTTATCGCCAGGGAACCAGTTTTGTACCGTGGAATATTTCACCTCGGCGTTTTTATGGATGATGACTTCCACCACCGCCGCGTGTAACTGATAGCTGTCACGCACCGGAGCGGAACAGCCTTCAATGTAGCTGACGTAGCTGTCTTCATCGGCCACCAGAATGGTGCGCTCAAACTGCCCGGTTTTTTCCGCGTTAATGCGGAAATAGGTGGAGAGCTCCATCGGGCAGCGCACGCCTTTAGGCACATAAATAAACGTACCGTCAGAGGCCACTGCCGCATTAAGCGCGGCAAAGAAGTTGTCATTCCCGGGTACCACAGTGCCGAGATATTTCTTCACCAGTTCTGGGTGATCGTGAATCGCCTCGCCAAAGGAACAGAAGATAATTCCCTGCTCCGCCAGTTTTTCGCGATAAGTGGTGGCAACCGAAACAGAGTCGAAAATGGCATCCACCGCCACCTCTTTGCCTTCCCGCACGGGAACGCCTAGCTGCTCAAACGCCGCCTCCACCTCTTTACTTAAAAAGGCGTTCGCGCCAGTTTGCTGCACCGCGCCGGGTTCAGACGCGCAGTTGTCGTCACAATTACCGCACGATGGTGCCGAGTAGTAGCTGTAATCCTGATAATTCAGCTTGTCGTAGTGCGCTTTCAGCCAGTGCGGCTCTTCCATCTCCAGCCATGCGCGGTAGGCGTTGAGACGAAACTCCAGCATCCACTCCGGCTCATTACGCTTCGCCGAAATTGCGCGCACCACCTCTTCGTTTATCCCCTTTGCCAGCTCATCGGTGGCTAACTGGGTGAAGAATCCTTCTTTATAATTCAGCGGGCCGCCGGTCCAGGTTTTGACATCGTCAGTTGCTTCAGTATTACGAGACATAGTACCGCCTATACCCCAAAGCTTTCGCCACAGCCACATTCATTCTGGGCTTTCGGGTTGTGAAATTTGAATATCTGATTGAGTCCTTCGCGAACGAAATCGACTTCCGTGCCATCAATAAACGGCATCGCTTGCAGCGGGACGAACAGCTTCGCGCCGTCACGTTCAAACAGCAGATCATCTTTCTCTGGCTCGCTGACGCTATCGAGCACATAGCCAAAGCCCGCGCAGCCTGTTTGTTTGACGCCTAAACGCACGCCAACCATGCCCGACTGCTTCGCGACTAACTCACGTATATGCGCCGCGGCTGCGGGTGTTAACGTTAAGCCTTGCCAGGCGAAATCCTGTGGATTAAACGTTCCTGAATGCATGTCCATCGATTTACCTCACTTCATCGCTTTCAGCGGATAACAGCATGTTAGTGATAATGATTATCAGTTCAACCCGGCAAACGCAGGGGCTTTCGCGTAAAACATGCTTTTTGCCTGTATTTAATAAGCATAGACCCTGATGAGAGGGTTAACAGGCATGCTAAGAATTAGGTATCTCATTGTTAGATAATGATTATTATCGAGTGGGTGTTAAGGCTGTGATGGAAAAGAAAAAGTTGTATCGAAAATGACTATTTAAGAGATAGGTAAAAAAAGTGGCGAGTTCTGAAATAAGAAAACCCTTAAGTCTGTGCATCACAGGCTTAAGGGTTTCTACCCCATCCGGCGCTTATCTCCGGCACTCAAAGTGGCTTAGCTCTTGAAGGGGCGATAAGAATAATCTCATAAGACTACGTCGCCGTTTTAACACAAACTGCGATTTGTATTATTTTTGAACAATATCAGGCAGGTAACAACGGGAGGGCGGTCAGAAAATAATCGTCAGACCTGGACAGATGTTAATCCAGGTCGATGGGCGTTCAGACTATGTTCAGTAGGGATTAATGCACGCCCAGACGCCAGGCGAAGTAGATTTCTTCTTTCAGTTCCGTAGACGAAAGAGTAAGCAGATCAGCAAATTCAAGTTCTAGTTGTTTCAGACGCTTGAGATATTGAGCGGGTGAAAGATTGCTTTGGTCACGGCGTAAAAATTCGATAGCCAGCTGGGTGGGATTAAGTTGAGTAGACATAGCATCCTCGCTTTAGACAAGACCTGCACAGTATACCACCGTTTACTGCGCAGATAATAACCAAAAGCAATATGCATCACACTTTTCTGGTGACAACGTCACAAAATGGCGGTCGTCAATCGTGATGAACAACACAAACGCCCGTTTTCATCGAATATTTCGATCTGCCAGACCTGATGCCGTGAACCGAGATGCAGCGGTTTACAAACGCCGCGTACCCGCCCTTCTCGTGCTGAGCGAACATGGTTAGCATTGATTTCCAGGCCAACCACTTTTTGCTCGCCTTCGGTACATAAATACCCGGCAACGGAACCGATACTTTCGGCCAGCACCACGGATGCACCTCCATGCAGTAACCCGAAAGGCTGCTTTGTCCGCGAGTCTACTGGCATTGTCGCTTCAAGGGTGTCATCACCAATATGTTCAAAGCGAATATCCAGCAACCCCACCATGTTTCCTTCACCCATGGCATTCAGTGCTTCAAGGGTGATTTTACGTTTCCATATCATTTAATAATCTCCAGTAATGCCTGCACGGGATGGCGTACCCCCGTCCCTTCAACCCGTTTAACCTGGCTGCGGCAAGAATACCCGGTCGCCAGACAGCGATTACGCGGTAGACGCTGCATTGCCTGATGCCAGGATAACTCATAGATCCCGAGCGAGTTTTTATGGTTTTTCGCCTCATGTCCGTAAGTCCCTGCCATGCCGCAGCAACCCACGCTGACATTTTCCAGTTTCGCGCCAAAACGGGCAAATATCGCGGCCCATTGTGCTGGCGCCCCCGGCAAGGCGGTAACTTCAGTACAGTGACCAAAGAAATACCATGATTCACCGCTGACTGCTGTCACTGGCTGTGACTGAAGCGCGCTTGCCAGCCATTCATTCGCCAGTAAGACGTTAAACTCGCCACGCGCCTCGCCCAGAGCCAGTTTATATTCATCGCGATAACAAAGTACCAGCGCCGGATCGACACCCACCATTGGCATCCCAAGTTTCGCCATACGGTTGAGAAAATCCGCCGTCTTTTTCGCCGTCTTCGCAAAACGATTAAGAAAGCCTTTGATATGCTGCGCTTTACCATTCGGTGAGAATGGCAACAGCACTGGCTGGAAACCTAATTTTTCGACCAGACGAACAAAATCCGCCACCACCTGCGCATCGTAATAACTGGTAAAAGGATCCTGCACTACCAGCACCGTGCGTGCTTTCTGTTCTGAACTGAGCGCTTCAAGCTGTTCCAGCGTCATGTTTGCCGAGCGATGCCCCACCATTTGTTGTTGCAGCGACGGCACTGAAAGCAGCGGCAAATCGACCATACCGATGTGTTTTTCCGAGAATTTGCGCACCAGCGGCTGGTTAATGAAGAAGTTAAAAGTCTTTGGCGCACGCGCCATCAGCGGTGCGTAACTTTCGACCGTTGCCACCAGATGATCGCGCAATGGGCGTAGATAGCGCGTGTGATAGAGTTGCAAGAAACGAGAGCGAAACTCCGGTACGTCAATTTTGATCGGACACTGAGTCGAACACGCTTTACAGGCCAGGCAGCCCGACATTGCCTCTTTGACTTCGTGCGAGAAGTCATATTCGCCTTTATTTGCATGCCAGCTATTGCGCATACGGGCAATTAACGTGCGCAAGCTGACGCCAGACTCTGGTAGCTCTTGCTCCAGTTTTAGAGGGTCAACGCCGCGATCCGCCAGCAAACGTAACCATTCACGCACCAGTGTTGCACGCCCTTTCGGTGAATGAATGCGGTTCTGAGTTATCTTCATTGACGGACACATCGGGCTGCGGGCATCAAAGTTGAAGCACAAACCGTTGCCATTGCATTCCATAGCGCCGCGCCACTGCTGGCGTACCGCGATGGGGATTTGTCGGTCATACGTGCCACGCTTTACCGCGTCCACTTTCATCATTGGCGCGTCAATACCTTCTGGTGGGCAGATTTTCCCTGGATTTAGTCGGTTATGCGGATCAAACGCCGCTTTAACCTTACGCAGTTCTGCGAAAAGCTCCTCACCGAAAAACGCTGGACTGTATTCGGCACGAAAACCTTTTCCGTGCTCGCCCCATAACAAGCCACCGTATTTTGCAGTCAGCGCCACCACGTCATCAGAGATTTGCTTCATCAACATCTCTTGTTGCGGATCGCACATATCCAGCGCCGGACGGACGTGCAAAACACCAGCGTCGACGTGGCCAAACATACCGTAGCTTAAGCCGTGGCTGTCGAGCAGTGCGCGAAATTCAGCAATATAATCTGCCAGATGTTCCGGCGGCACGCAGGTATCTTCGGCAAATGGAATCGGTTTGGCGGCTCCTTTGGCATTGCCGAGCAGGCCGACGGCTTTTTTTCGCATTGCATAAATACGCTCAACACCTGCCAGCTCACTGCACACCTGCCAGCCGATCACCCCTGCCTGCTGGGTGGCAATCAGTTCATCCAGCCGCGCACAGAGTGAATTTACCCGCTCGTCAATCAGCGCCTCATCATCTCCGGCAAATTCAACAATGTTCAGCCCGAGCATCTCTTTGTCTGGCACATTGGTAATCAGTTCGCTGACGGAATGCCAGACAATATCTTCCCGCGCCAGATTCAGCACTTTTGAGTCCACCGTCTCTACCGAAAGCGCACGCGCCTCAACCATAAACGGCGCATTACGTAGCGCGGAGTCAAAAGAGTCATATTTGACGTTCACCAGACGGCGCACTTTAGGCAAGCGCGCAATATCCAGCCGCGCTTCGGTAATAAAGGCCAGCGTCCCTTCTGATCCGGTCAGAATGCGCGTCAGGTCGAACTCGGTCATTTCATCGTTAAAGACATGGCGCAGATCGTAACCGGTAAGAAAACGGTTAAGTTTGGGGAATTTGTCGATGATTAACTGGCGTTGCTGGCGGCAACGTTGATAGACAGTGTTGTAGATCCGCCCGATAGCGGTATTGGTTTTACCCAACGTTTCAGCAAGTTCGACGGGTAAAGGTTGGGTATCGAGAATATCCCCCACCACAACAACACCGCCCCGCACGCCCAACACGTGATCTGACGTTTTCCCATAGACCAGCGATCCCTGGCCAGAAGCATCAGTATTAATCATCCCGCCGAGCGTTGCCCGGTTACTGGTCGAAAGTTCTGGCGCAAAAAAGTAGCCAAATGGTTTCAGGTACTGATTCAGTTGATCTTTAATCACCCCAGCTTCAACGCGCACCCAGCCCTCTTCAGGGTTAATTTCGATGATGCGGTTCATATGGCGGGACATATCAACAATAATCCCCTGGTTGAGCGCCTGACCGTTAGTGCCGGTGCCGCCGCCGCGGGGGGTAAAGATCAGCGATGTATAGCGTTCCTGGGCGGCAAGACGGGCGATCAGCGCCACATCTGCGGTTGAACGCGGAAATACCACCGCATCGGGGAGAAGTTGGTAAATACTGTTGTCGGTCGACATTGTCAGACGATCGGCATAACTTGTCGCCGTATCGCCGGTAAAACCTTGTTGCTCCAGCTCTTGCAAAAAATTAAGCACCAGTTGAACGACGCCGGGTGCCTGGGAAATCTGTGGAATCATTATATTGACCCTTTCCTGCGGTCTGTGATGTAGGTCGATACACTGTTCTTTCAGGCTGCTGCAATAGCGCACTGAAAGGTGATGTTTGTTTACTCTATGGATTTCGAGTTGCAGGAAGGCGGCAAGCGAGTGAACTCCAGGAGCTTACAAAAGTAAGTGACTGGGGTGAACGAACGTAGCCGCAGCACATGCCACTTGAAATACGACGAGTAAATCGTTTGCGTGTTACCTGAGTTGTTGTACCACATTTTTTTCTAACACGCCCATCAGAATTAAGGGCAGAATCGGCCTGTTAAAAACCGCTGAAATTGCTCATCATTATGCAGGTGAGTTTCGCGTGTTCACGTCGCGTCGACGATTTGACGCACAAAAAAGGTGAAAAGTAGTTATGGTAAATGTTCGTCAGCCCAGGGATGTCGCACAAATTCTGCTTTCGGTGCTGTTTTTAGCCATCATGATTGTGGCATGTCTGTGGATCGTTCAACCCTTTATTCTCGGCTTCGCATGGGCCGGTACGGTGGTTATCGCCACCTGGCCGGTATTGTTACGTTTGCAAAAGATCATGTTTGGCCGCCGCTCTCTCGCCGTTCTGGTAATGACGTTGCTCCTGGTGATGGTGTTTATCATCCCTATCGCCTTACTGGTTAACAGTATCGTCGACGGCAGTGGCCCGTTAATTAAGGCCATCTCCAGTGGCGATATGACATTACCGGATTTAGCGTGGCTTAATACCATTCCGGTGATTGGCGCGAAGCTGTACGCAGGCTGGCACAATTTGCTGGATATGGGCGGCACGGCAATTATGGCGAAAGTCCGTCCTTATATTGGCACCACTACCACCTGGTTCGTCGGGCAAGCCGCGCATATCGGGCGCTTTATGGTGCATTGTGCCTTAATGCTGCTCTTCAGCGCCCTGTTGTACTGGCGCGGTGAACAGGTGGCGCAAGGCATCCGACATTTTGCGACCCGTCTGGCGGGCGTCGTGGTGATGCGGCAGTTCTGCTGGCGGCACAAGCTATCCGCGCAGTGGCGCTGGGCGTTGTGGTCACTGCTTTAGTACAGGCTGTACTTGGCGGTATCGGTCTGGCCGTTTCTGGTGTGCCTTACGCCACGCTGCTAACGGTATTAATGATCCTCTCCTGCCTTGTTCAGCTAGGCCCGCTGCCAGTGTTGATTCCGGCGATTATCTGGCTCTACTGGACCGGCGATACCACCTGGGGAACGGTATTGTTAGTGTGGAGCGGTGTGGTTGGCACTCTGGATAACGTCATCCGCCCAATGCTAATTCGCATGGGCGCAGATTTACCGCTGATTCTGATCCTCTCCGGGGTTATTGGTGGTTTGATTGCTTTCGGTATGATCGGTCTGTTTATTGGTCCGGTACTACTGGCTGTTTCCTGGCGTCTGTTTGCTGCGTGGGTTGAAGAAGTCCCGCCGCCGACTGACCAACCAGAGGAAATTCTCGAAGAGCTGGGCGAAATCGAGAAACCGAATAAGTAATTTCTCATCAGGCGGCTCTGCCGCCTGATTGTTAATCACTGCTAATTGATATTTCATTCCTCCAGTCCGTATTTTCCTGCTTACCGCCATTCAGCTGGCAGTATCTGTCGCAAATCCTTTACAGTTTTTAAACTAATGAGACGAATCTGATCGACGCAAAAAGTCCGTATGCCTACTATTAGCTCACGGTTATAAATCAACATATTGATTTATAAGCATGGAAATCCCCTGAGTGAAACAACGAATTGCTGTGTGTAGTCTTTGCCCATCTCCCACGATGGGCTTTTTTTTAACATTTTTTGCTTCATTACCCCGCCTCTCGTTCTTTCCAATAATGTTGCACAAGATACTGTGACTCTCTTCAAGCCGTAAGCAGGCTGATAATGTTATTTATATTTTATTCTTTTTTTCATGCAGCCATTACACGATGAACGCTTATGAACTCCAGGCACTACGCCATATTTTTGCCATGACCATTGATGAATGCGCGACCTGGATTGCCCTGACGGGCGACAGTGAAAGCTGGCAACAATGGGAGAAAGGAAAAACGGATATTCCTGACGAGATAGTTGAAAAACTGCTGGCAATGCGCCAGCAAAGAAAAAGGCATCTTCACGCCATCATAGAAAAAATAAACAACCGCATCGGCAACAATACCATGCGTTTTCTCCCCAATTTAACCGCATTTCAACGTATCTACCCAGAAGGTAATTTTATTGACTGGAAGATTTACCAGTCGGTCGCAGCTGAATTATATGCGCACGATCTTGAACGCCTGTGTTGATATTTTAACGGGATACAACGGACGTCATGACAAAAATAATAAACGGATGCTGACATAACAACAGCAACTTTTTAAGCAATATTGCTAAGTAGATCTTATGAAAAATCCCTACCTCCCTACCGCGCTTGGGTTGTATCTCAATTACCTGGTGCATGGTATGGGTGTCATTTTGATGACTTTAAATATGGCCTCGCTGGAGACGCTCTGGCAGACCAATGCTGCGGGCGTCTCAATTGTCATCTCATCATTAGGCATTGGTCGATTAAGTGTCTTATTTTTTGCAGGATTACTATCCGATCGTTTTGGCCGACGTCCTTTTATCATCATGGGGATATGCTGCTATCTGATGTTCTTTTTTGGCATTCTGCATGCAAATAACATTATCATCGCGTATGTATTTGGTTTTCTCGCCGGTATGGCAAATAGTTTTCTTGATGCAGGCACCTACCCCAGCCTGATGGAAGCTTTTCCTCGCTCGCCTGGCACAGCCAATATTTTAATTAAAGCCTTTGTCTCCAGCGGACAATTTTTATTGCCGCTAATTATCAGCCTGTTAGTGTGGGCTGAACTGTGGTTCGGTTGGTCTTTTATGATTGCCGCAGCAATTATGATCGTTAACGGTCTGTTTTTATATCGCTGTAGCTTTCCACCACATCCAGGGCGTCGCTTACCTGAAGTAAAGAAACCCACCACCGCCGCGAAGCATCGTTGCTCAATTATCGATTTAGCCAGCTATACCTTATATGGCTATATCTCAATGGCAACCTTTTATCTGGTTAGCCAGTGGCTGGCACAATACGGGCAATTTGTCGCCGGTATGTCTTACACCATGTCGATCAAATTACTCAGTATCTATACCGTAGGGTCGCTACTTTGTGTATTTATTACCGCGCCACTCATTAGCAAAGCGGTTCGTTCAACAACATTGTTGATGCTGTACACTTTTATCTCATTTATCGCCCTGCTCACCGTCTGCCTGCATCCCACATTTTATGTGGTGATAATATTTGCTTTTGTCATCGGTTTTACCTCCGCAGGTGGTGTTGTACAAATTGGCCTGACGTTAATGGCGGAACGTTTTCCCCATGCCAAAGGAAAAGCAACGGGGATCTATTACAGTGCGGGCAGCATTGCAACCTTTACTATCCCGTTGATTACGGCTCATCTTTCGCAAAGAAGTATTGCCGATATTATGTGGTTCGATACCGCCATCGCTGCTATCGGCTTTTTACTGGCGCTGTTTATTGGCGTACGCAGTCGAAAAGAAGCACAACATTCATCATTAAAGGAGAATGTTGCTACGGGCGGGTAATGCAATATTCTTTTCAGGTCATGCAAGATCTTACGGATAAATTACTCTTTCTGCGCTAATTAAGGAAAATCGCGATCAAAAACAAACTATCACATGCAATATTCCTGGAAACATAAACTTTATGCCATGTACCCAGAGAAAATCATCTTCAGTATAGTGATTATGAAAACCGTCGAAATACAACACGGACGGTAACAAAATTATCTTTCAGCAAGGAGCTGTGAAAATGTCTCAAAATAAGGCTTTCAGCACGCCATTTATCCTGGCTGTCCTTTGTGTATACTTCAGCTATTTCCTACATGGCATTAGTGTTATTACGCTTGCACAAAACATGTCATCTCTGGCAGAAAAGTTTTCTACCGATAACGCCGGTATCGCCTATTTAATTTCTGGTATCGGTCTGGGCCGTCTGATAAGTATTTTATTCTTCGGTGTAATCTCCGATAAATTTGGTCGACGAGCAGTAATATTCATGGCCGTTGCCATGTATATGCTGTTTTTCTTTGGTATTCCGGCCTGCCCAAGTTTAGCTCTCGCTTACGGTCTGGCTGTGTGCGTTGGTATCGCCAACTCAGCCCTGGATACCGGTGGATATCCGGCGTTGATGGAATGCTTCCCGAAAGCCTCGGGTTCAGCCGTAATATTGGTTAAGGCGATGATATCGTTCGGGCAAATGCTCTATCCGATGCTGGTGAGTTATATGCTGTTGAATAACATCTGGTACGGTTATGGGCTGATTATCCCAGGCATCGTATTTGTGCTGATCACGCTGATGCTATTGAAAAGTAAATTCCCAGGCCAGTTGGTGGATGCCAGCGTAGCTGGTGAACTACCGCAAATGAACAGTAAGCCGTTAGTCTGGCTGGAAGGTGTTTCATCGGTGTTGTTCGGTGTTGCCGCATTCTCGACCTTTTATGTAATTGTCGTGTGGATGCCCAAATATGCGATGGCGTTTGCCGGTATGTCGGAAGCTGAGGCATTAAAAACCATCTCTTATTACAGTATGGGTTCGCTGGTCTGTGTCTTTATTTTTGCCGCATTATTGAAAAAAATGGTGCGTCCCATCTGGGCTAACGTGTTTAACTCAGCACTGGCAACGGTAACCGCCGCTATCATTTATCTGTACCCTTCTCCACTGGTCTGTAATGCCGGGGCTTTTGTTATCGGTTTTTCTGCTGCTGGCGGTATTTTACAGCTTGGCGTTTCAGTCATGTCCGAGTTTTTTCCAAAAAGCAAAGCCAAAGTCACCAGTATTTATATGATGATGGGTGGCCTGGCCAATTTTGTTATTCCGCTGATTACCGGTTATCTGTCGAATATCGGCCTGCAATACATCATCGTTCTCGATTTTACTTTCGCGCTTCTGGCCCTGATTACCGCAATTATTGTTTTCATCCGCTATTACCGCGTTTTTCATTATTCCTGAAAATGATGTCCGGTTTGGCGAACGCAATCTTAGCACCCCGGTTAAACACAATTAAGCAAAGAAATTAGAGGAGTTAATTATGGATGTTACCGCTAAATACGAATTGATTGGCCTGATGGCCTATCCTATCCGCCACAGTTTATCGCCTGAAATGCAAAACAAAGCCTTAGAAAAAGCGGGATTGCCATTTACCTATATGGCCTTTGAAGTGGATAACGATAGCTTTGCCGGTGCAATTGAAGGCTTAAAAGCCTTAAAAATGCGCGGAACCGGTGTGTCGATGCCTAACAAACAACTGGCGTGTGAATATGTTGATGAATTAACACCAGCGGCCAAACTGGTTGGCGCTATCAATACCATCGTCAATGATGACGGCTACCTGCGCGGCTATAACACCGACGGCACGGGCCATATTCGCGCCATTAAAGAGAGCGGTTTTGATATCAAAGGCAAAACGATGGTGCTGCTAGGTGCCGGTGGTGCCTCAACGGCGATTGGCGCGCAAGGCGCGATTGAAGGTTTAAAAGAGATTAAAATCTTCAACCGTCGGGATGAATTCTTCGATAAAGCCCTCGCCTTCGCACAACGGGTCAACGAAAACACCGATTGTGTCGTCACCGTGACCGATCTCGCCGATCAGCAAGCCTTTGCTGAAGCCCTGGCTTCCGCCGACATTTTAACCAACGGCACAAAAGTGGGTATGAAGCCTCTTGAAAATGAATCATTAGTTAACGATATCAGTTTGTTACATCCAGGACTGCTGGTCACTGAATGCGTGTATAACCCGCATATGACGAAGTTATTGCAGCAGGCGCAACAAGCAGGTTGCAAAACGATTGATGGATACGGCATGTTGTTGTGGCAAGGGGCTGAACAGTTCACGTTATGGACTGGCAAAGATTTCCCTCTGGAATACGTTAAACAGGTCATGGGGTTCGGCGCCTGACAGGCTGACCGCGTGCAGAAAGGGTAAAAAATGAAAACCGTAACAGTAAAAGATCTCGTCATTGGCACGGGCGCACCAAAAATCATCGTCTCGCTGATGGCAAAGGATATCGCCAGCGTGAAATCCGAAGCTCTCGCCTATCGTGAAGCGGACTTTGATATTCTGGAATGGCGTGTGGACCACTTTGCCGACCTCTCCAGCGTGGGGTCTGTCATGGCCGTGGCAAAAATCCTCCGTGAGGTAATGCCAGAAAAACCGCTGCTGTTTACCTTCCGTAGCGCTAAAGAAGGCGGCGAGCAGGCGATTTCCACCGAGGATTATATTGCACTCAATCGCGCAGCCATCGACAGCGGCCTGGTTGATATGATCGATTTGGAGTTATTTACCGGCGATGATCAGGTTAAAGAAACCGTCGCCTATGCACATGCGCATGATGTGAAGGTTGTCATGTCCAACCATGACTTCCATAAAACGCCGGAAGCCGAAGAGATTATTGCCCGTTTGCGTAAAATGCAGTCCTTCGACGCCGATATTCCTAAAATTGCGTTGATGCCGCAAAGCACCAGCGATGTCCTGACGTTGCTTGCCGCTACCCTGGAGATGCAGGAGCAGTATGCCGATCGTCCAATCATCACGATGTCGATGGCAAAAACTGGCGTAATTTCCCGTCTGGCTGGTGAAGTATTTGGTTCGGCGGCAACCTTTGGCGCAGTAAAAAAAGCCTCTGCGCCTGGGCAAATATCGGTGAATGATTTGCGCACAGTATTAACTATTTTGCACCAGGCGTAATAAATAACGTACCGGCGGGAGTAACCTTCCCCGCCGTATTAAAAAAATATTTTTAAAGAGTATTTGATAAAAATATTCTGTGGGTATCTGTGCGCTATTTTTAATGCTTGCGCAGAGAAACCCACACCTGAATCAGGAAAAAATAATGAAACCTGTAAAACCACCTCGGATTAATGGACGCGTGCCGGTCCTGTCGGCACAGGAAGCGGTAAGTTATATTCCCGACGAAGCAACACTTTGTGTATTAGGTGCAGGTGGCGGTATTCTGGAAGCCACCACATTAATTACCGCACTTGCTGATAAATATAAACAAACCCAGACGCCGCGTAATTTATCGATTATTAGCCCTACAGGGCTTGGCGATCGCGCCGATCGGGGTATTAGTCCGCTGGCGCAAGAAGGCCTGGTGAAATGGGCATTATGCGGCCATTGGGGACAATCACCGCGTATTTCTGAACTCGCAGAACAAAATAAAATTGTTGCCTATAACTATCCACAAGGTGTGCTCACTCAAACATTGCGCGCTGCTGCTGCCCACCAGCCAGGAATTATTAGCGATATTGGTATCGGAACGTTTGTCGACCCTCGCCAGCAAGGCGGCAAACTGAATGAAGTGACTAAAGAAGATCTGATTAAACTGGTCGAGTTTGATAATAAAGAATATCTCTATTACAAAGCGATCGCGCCAGATATTGCCTTTATTCGTGCCACCACCTGCGACAGCGAAGGCTACGCCACCTTTGAAGATGAAGTGATGTATCTCGACGCATTGGTTATTGCCCAGGCGGTGCACAATAACGGTGGTATCGTGATGATGCAGGTGCAGAAGATGGTTAAGAAAGCCACGCTGCATCCTAAAGCTGTCCGTATTCCAGGTTATCTGGTGGATATTGTGGTGGTCGATCCGGACCAAACCCAACTGTATGGCGGTGCGCCAGTTAATCGTTTTATTTCTGGTGACTTCACCCTGGATGACAGTACCCAACTTAGCTTGCCTCTTAATCAGCGTAAATTAGTCGCGCGGCGCGCATTGTTTGAAATGCGCAAAGGTGCTGTGGGGAATGTTGGTGTCGGTATTGCCGACGGTATTGGCCTGGTCGCCCGGGAAGAAGGTTGTGCTGATGACTTTATTCTGACGGTGGAAACAGGCCCAATTGGCGGTATTACTTCGCAAGGTATCGCCTTTGGCGCGAACGTGAATACCCGCGCCATTCTGGATATGACTTCCCAGTTCGATTTTTACCACGGCGGTGGTCTGGATGTCTGTTATTTGAGTTTTGCCGAAGTCGACCAGCACGGTAACGTCGGTGTGCATAAATTCAATGGCAAAATCATGGGTACCGGTGGATTTATTGATATCAGTGCCACCTCGAAGAAAATCATTTTCTGCGGCACGTTAACTGCAGGCAGTTTAAAAACAGAAATTGCCGATGGTAAATTAAATATCGTCCAGGAAGGACGGGTAAATAAATTTATCCGTGAACTACCGGAAATTACTTTTAGCGGAAAAATCGCGCTCGAACGGGGACTGGATGTTCGTTACATCACCGAACGTGCTGTATTCACCCTGAAAGAAGACGGCCTGCATTTAATCGAAATCGCGCCTGGCGTCGATTTACAAAAAGATATTCTCGACAAAATGGATTTCACCCCAGTTATTTCGCCTGAACTGAAAATGATGGACGAAAGATTATTTATCGATGCGGCGATGGGTTTTGTCCTGCCTGAAGCGGCTCATTAACAGGAGTATCACGATGGATTTTTCTTTAACTGAAGAACAAGAACTGCTGCTGGCCAGTATTCGCGAAATGATTACAACTAACTTTCCGGAAGAGTATTTCCGCACCTGCGATCAAAACGGGACATATCCGCGTGAGTTTATGCGGGCACTGGCGGATAACGGCATTTCTATGCTTGGCGTGCCGGAAGAGTTCGGCGGCATCCCTGCGGATTACGTCACCCAGATGCTGGCGCTGATGGAAGTGTCAAAATGCGGTGCTCCGGCGTTTTTGATTACCAACGGTCAGTGTATTCACAGCATGCGCCGTTTCGGTTCTGAGGAGCAGCTACGTAAAACGGCAGAAAGCACCCTGGAAACCGGCGACCCCGCCTATGCCCTGGCGTTGACGGAACCAGGCGCTGGCTCAGATAACAACAGCGCCACCACCACTTACACGCGTAAAAATGGCAAGGTTTACATCAACGGACAGAAAACCTTCATCACCGGCGCGAAAGAGTACCCGTATATGCTGGTGTTGGCGCGCGATCCGGAACCGAAAGATCCGAAAAAAGCCTTCACCCTGTGGTGGGTTGAGTCCAGTAAGCCCGGCATTAAGATCAATCCGCTGCATAAAATCGGCTGGCATATGCTTAGCACCTGCGAAGTTTATCTCGACAATGTGGAAGTTGAAGAGAGCGACATGGTAGGCGAAGAAGGAATGGGTTTCCTCAATGTGATGTACAACTTTGAGATGGAGCGCCTGATCAACGCCGCGCGCAGCACCGGCTTTGCCGAATGCGCATTCGAAGATGCCGCCCGTTATGCCAACCAGCGTATCGCTTTTGGTAAGCCAATTGGTCATAACCAGATGATCCAGGAAAAGCTGGCACTGATGGCGATTAAGATCGACAACATGCGCAATATGGTGCTGAAAGTGGCATGGCAAGCCGATCAGCATCAGTCACTGCGCACCAGCGCGGCGCTGGCAAAACTGTACTGCGCACGCACTGCAATGGAAGTCATTGATGATGCAATTCAAATCATGGGCGGTCTGGGCTACACCGATGAGGCGCGCGTCTCCCGCTTCTGGCGTGATGTCCGCTGTGAACGGATTGGCGGTGGTACTGACGAGATTATGATTTACGTTGCAGGTCGGCAGATCCTGAAAGATTACCAGAATAAATAATCTTCAGGCGGCGCAGCTTCTGACAAAAACTGCGCCGCCAGATTTATCCGGCAAGACTTACAGGTTCAGAAAATTCAGATAAGATTTCTTGTTCCGCAAAACAATTTTTAAATTGTTTGCGATAATCACTGGGAGAACAGCCAACATGGCGCAAAAACAGTTTGGCAAAGTGATCGACATTTTCATAACCCACACGCCAGGAGATCTCTGCCTGCGACATATCAGTATTGGTCAACAGCCATTTCGCTTCCGTCATACGCCGTTGAATCACGTAGTTAATGGGAGAAATTCGATACTCTTTAGTAAATTCATGACAAATATAACTGACGCTGGCACGAAATTTTTTTCGATAACTGTTCTAAAGTGATTTTTTCGCGGTAATTATTATTAAGATAAAAGAGAATATCTTTTATCAGAACATCTTTTTTAATATACCCCTGCTCCGAACGATAGGCATTTTTAAAGTTTTCGTAATAGAGAATCGCTAACGTATAGGAAAATGCATCCCACACTGAAGATGTGTTGCCATTTTTACTTTGCGGTAAAATCACACTTAATTCATTAAAAAGCGTTTTGATGACCTCTTTTCCCTGCCCTGCGGCAATTACCGGGCAAGAATGCGGTTGCAGTAACTGATTTTCTTCTGCGCCCTGAAACTGAAAACCGTATAGCGCACAGGTACAGGTCGTTGCCGGGTCGTTAGCATCTGAAGCTACCGCGTGCAGTCTGCCACGTTCTATCACCACAATGTCATCGGCATGCGCCACATAGAGCGAAGAATCAATGGTAAACCTTGCCACCCCTTTCTTAACATAAATCAGCTCGGTTTCATTATCATGAACGTGATGTCCCGACTCCCATTTAGGATCGTCACTAAACGCAAAGCGCGAAAGTCGTGGCGTTTTACCGGCGACAAACAGCGTTTCGCTGGCATTATCAAAACAGCGTTGATACATGACAACCTCCCTATTCCATGAGCAAGCAAAAACAATATATGCCGGATAAAATACGGCGTGTATTGCGGTTATACAACCGCATTTAGCGAGAGCTAAACAAGATTATTTACATTGAATGCAAGATAGTACGCCCAGCACAGAAGAATATTTCTGTACATTTCGCTTTTGTTTTAGCGATCGCATTTTTTTTGCAAGATTGTTGGCAAGGAAAACAGATTGCTCCGTCGAAAACCCCGCCCTGCTATCGCACACTATTTTCAGGCCACTTTTACCTTCCATCGGAGATGGTTCCGTATGCGACCCACAGGAGAAATCATGAAAATAATAACCTGCTTTAAGCTGGTGCCTGAAGAACAGGACATTGTTGTCACTCCCGAGTACACCCTCAATTTCGACAATGCCGACGCCAAAATCAGCCAGTTCGATCTCAATGCCATTGAAGCTGCAAGCCAGTTTGCAACAGATGACGATGAGATAGCCGCGCTGACTGTTGGCGGCTCATTGTTGCAGAACTCAAAAGTGCGTAAAGACGTGTTATCCCGCGGACCGCACTGTCTGTATATGGTGCAGGATGCCCAGCTTGAGCATGCACTCCCCCTTGATACGGCTAAGGCCCTGGCCGCGGCGGCAGAAAAGATCGGCTTCGATTTACTGATCTTCGGTGAAGGTTCTGGCGATCTCTATGCCCAACAGGTTGGCCTGCTGGTGGGAGAAATGTTGCAACTTCCGGTGATCAACGCGGTGAGTGCCATTCAGCGTCAGGGGAATACGCTGATAGTTGAACGCACTCTTGAAGATGAAGTTGAAGTGATCGAACTCGCTGTTCCAGCTGTGCTGTGCGTCACGTCCGATATTAACGTGCCACGCATTCCATCGATGAAAGCCATTCTCGGCGCGGGCAAAAAAACGGTACATCAATGGCAGGCGAGTGATATCGGCTGGAGCCAGGCCACGCCGCTTGCTGAACTGATCGGCGTTCGCGTACCGCCGCAAACAGAACGCAAACACATCATTCTCGATAACGATTCGCCGGAAGCCATTGCCGAGCTGGCGGAACATCTGAAGAAAGCCCTGAACTAAAGCCAACGGAGAAGAAACGATGAGTCAATTAAACAACGTCTGGGTCTTTAGCGATAATCCTGAACGTTATGCCGAACTGTTTGGCGGTGCGCAGCAATGGGGCCAACAGGTGTATGCCATTGTACAAAATACCGACCAGGCACAGGCTGTTATGCCTTATGGTCCAAAATGTATTTATGTTCTTGAGCAAAACGATGCACTGCAACGCACTGAAAATTACGCTGAAAGCATTGCTGCCCTGCTGAAAGATAAACACACCTCTATGTTGCTGCTGGCCGCGACAAAACGCGGTAAAGCGCTGGCTGCACGGTTAAGTGTGCAACTGAATGCGGCGCTGGTGAACGATGCCACTGCGGTTGATGTGGTCGATGGTCACGTTTACGCCGAGCACCGTATGTATGGCGGGCTGGCGTTCGCCCAGGAAAAGATCAACAGCCCGCTGGCGATCATTACCCTTGCGCCCGGTGTTCAGGAACCTTGCACCAGTGACGCCTCGCATCAGTGTCCGATTGAAACTGTGCCTTACCTTGCTCCGCGTCATGAAATTCTTAGTCGCGAACGCCGTGCGAAAGCGGCAAGCAGCGTGGACCTGAGCAAAGCAAAACGCGTGGTTGGCGTCGGTCGTGGTCTGGCAGCGCAGGATGACCTGAAAATGGTTCACGAACTGGCAGCGGCACTCAATGCTGAAGTCGGTTGTTCACGCCCGATTGCCGAAGGCGAGAACTGGATGGAGCGTGAACGTTATATTGGTGTCTCCGGCGTGTTGCTGAAATCCGATCTCTACCTGACGCTGGGGATCTCCGGGCAGATCCAACATATGGTTGGCGGCAATGGCGCAAAAGTGATTGTCGCCATCAATAAAGATAAAAACGCGCCAATCTTCAACTATGCCGACTACGGTCTGGTGGGCGATATCTACAAAGTCGTCCCTGCCCTGATTAGCCAGTTGAGTCGCTAATTCCCTTTCAACCACATCTCCCGCTGTGAAGACAGCGGGAAGGGAGCATAACGCATGTCGGATGACAAATTTGATGCCATTGTGGTCGGTGCGGGCGTTGCCGGTAGCGTTGCCGCATTGGTCATGGCGCGAGCCGGACTGGATGTCCTGGTGATCGAACGCGGCGACAGTGCCGGATGTAAAAATATGACCGGCGGGCGTCTTTATGCCCACACGCTTGAAGCGATCATTCCCGGCTTTGCTGCATCAGCGCCGGTAGAACGCAAAGTCACACGCGAGAAAATCTCCTTCTTAACTGAAGAGAGCGCCGTTACCCTCGATTTTCACCGCGAGCAGCCAGATGTTCCGCAACACGCTTCTTATACCGTATTGCGCAATCGTCTCGACCCGTGGTTGATGGAACAAGCCGAACAGGCGGGCGCGCAGTTTATCCCGGGCGTTCGCGTCGATGCGTTGGTTCGTGAAGAAAACAAGGTCACAGGCGTCCAGGCCGGGGATGATATTCTCGAAGCCAATGTGGTGATTCTGGCTGATGGCGTTAACTCGATGCTTGGCCGTTCGCTGGGAATGGTTCCCGCCTCCGATCCGCATCATTACGCTGTTGGCGTTAAAGAAGTCATTGGCCTCACGCCGGAGCAAATCAACGATCGCTTTAACGTCACTGACGACGAAGGTGCCGCCTGGCTGTTTGCCGGTTCCCCTTCTGACGGCCTGATGGGCGGCGGATTCATCTACACCAATCACGATTCCGTATCGTTGGGTCTGGTTTGTGGATTGGGTGATATCGCCCATGCGCAAAAAAGCGTGCCGCAAATGCTGGAGGATTTTAAACAGCACCCCGCCATTCGCCCACTGATTAGCGGTGGCAAACTGCTTGAATATTCCGCGCATATGGTGCCGGAAGGCGGTCTGGCAATGGTGCCGCAACTGGTTAACGATGGTGTGATGATCGTCGGAGACGCCGCAGGCTTCTGCCTCAATCTGGGCTTTACGGTTCGCGGAATGGATTTAGCCATCGCATCGGCCCTGGCGGCTGCCACAACGGCGATTGCCGCCAAAGAACGCGCGGATTTCTCCACCAGCAGTCTGGCGCAATACAAACGTGAGCTGGAACAAAGTTGTGTTATGCGCGATATGCAGCATTTCCGCAAGATCCCGGCGCTGATGGAAAACCCGCGCCTGTTTAGCCAATACCCACGAATGGTCGCCGACATCATGAACGATATGTTCACCATTGACGGCAAACCAAACCAGCCGGTACGCAAAATGATTCTCGGACATGCGAAGAAAATCGGGCTGATTAATCTGCTGAAAGATGGCATTAAGGGAGCAACCGCGCTATGAGCCAGAACGCTACGGTCAACGTTGACGTCAAATTAGGCGTCAACAAATTCCATGTTGATGAGGGCCACCCACATATCATTCTGGCGGCAAATCCCGACATCAATGAATTTCAAAAATTAATGAAAGCCTGCCCTGCCGGACTGTATAAGCAGGATGACGCGGGAAACATTCATTTTGATTCCGCCGGTTGTCTGGAGTGCGGCACCTGTCGGGTGCTGTGTGGCAACACTATTCTCGAACAATGGCAATACCCCGCAGGCACCTTCGGTATTGATTTCCGTTACGGCTAATTACGCTTCCCACAGGCCCGCACCTCGGGCCTGACGTTCTGTTTCGAGAGTTCAAAATGAAAGTGACATTAACGTTTAACGCGCAGCGTCGTGCGGCATATCGTCAGCAAGGGTTATGGGGCGATGCTTCGCTGGCCGATTACTGGCAGCAGACCGCTCGTGCGATGCCAGACAAAATTGCCGTGGTCGATAATCATGGTGCAACGTACACCTATAGCGCGCTCGATCACGCCGCGAGCTGTCTGGCAAACTGGATGTTAGCGAAGGGTATTGAATCAGGCGATCGCATCGCATTTCAACTGCCAGGCTGGTGTGAATTTACCGTTATCTATCTTGCCTGCCTGAAAACCGGTGCGGTTTCCGTACCGCTGTTGCCTTCCTGGCGGGAAGCTGAACTGGTATGGGTCCTCAATAAGTGTCAGGCAAAAATGTTCTTTGCACCGACGTTGTTTAAACAAACGCGTCCGGTAGATTTAATCCTGCCGCTGCAAAATCAGCTTCCACAACTACAACAAATTGTCGGCGTGGATAAGCTGGCCCCCGCCACCTCGTCTCTCTCGTTAAGTCAGATTATTGCCGACAATCCCCCGCTGGCCGCCGCAACATCGGTCCACGGCGATGAATTAGCGGCGGTGCTATTTACCTCCGGAACTGAGGGCATGCCAAAGGGCGTGATGCTAACGCATAATAATATTCTTGCCAGCGAACGGGCTTATTGTGCACGGCTTAACCTGACCTGGCTGGATGTCTTTATGATGCCTGCACCACTCGGTCACGCGACGGGGTTTCTGCATGGCGTAACAGCGCCGTTTTTGATTGGCGCCCGCAGCGTGTTGTTAGATATTTTTACCCCGGAAGCCTGTCTCTCGCTGCTTGAGCAACAACGTTGCACCTGTATGCTCGGAGCAACGCCGTTTGTTTATGACCTTTTGAATCTACTAGAGAAACAGCCTGCCGACCTTTCTGCGCTGCGTTTCTTTCTTTGCGGCGGCACCACGATCCCCAAAAAAGTGGCGCGTGAATGCCAGCAGCGCGGCATTAAATTATTAAGCGTTTATGGTTCCACAGAAAGCTCGCCACATGCAGTGGTGAATCTCGACGATCCTTTGTCGCGCTTTATGCACACCGATGGTTACGCTGCCGCAGGCGTGGAAATTAAAGTGGTCGATGACGCACGCAAGACCTTACCGCCAGGTTGCGAAGGTGAAGAAGCCTCGCGTGGCCCCAATGTGTTTATGGGGTATTTTGATGAACCTGAATTAACCGCTCGCGCGCTGGATGAAGAGGGCTGGTATTACAGTGGCGATCTCTGCCGCATGGATGAGGCCGGCTATATAAAAATTACCGGACGCAAGAAAGATATTATTGTCCGCGGCGGCGAAAATATTAGCAGCCGTGAAGTGGAAGATATTCTATTGCAGCATCCTAAAATTCACGATGCTTGTGTGGTTGCAATGCCCGATGAACGCTTAGGTGAACGTTCATGTGCCTATGTCGTGCTGAAAGCACCGCATCATTCATTATCGCTGGAAGACGTGGTGGCTTTTTTTAGCCGTAAGCGGGTCGCGAAATATAAATACCCTGAACATATCGTGGTGATCGAAAAATTACCGCGGACTGCATCAGGTAAAATACAAAAGTTTTTGTTACGGAAAGATATTATGCGGCGATTAACTCAGGATGTCTGCGAATTGATTGAATAAGTTTCATCTTCAGGGATCACGTAAACCCGGCGACAAAACGCCGCCGGGTATTTATTTTATTTCTTCAGTTCAGCCAGGCTTAACCAGGTTTGCACCACGGTGTCCGGGTTCAGAGACAGGCTATCGATCCCCTCTTCCATCAGCCATGCAGCAAAGTCTTCGTGGTCAGACGGCCCCTGACCGCAAATGCCAACATATTTGCCCTGTTTCTTCGCAGCACGGATCGCCATCGACAGCAGTGCTTTCACGGCGTCGTTGCGCTCATCGAACAGTTCAGACACCACGCCGGAGTCGCGGTCCAGACCGAGCGCCAGCTGTGTCATGTCGTTTGAGCCAATTGAGAAGCCGTCGAAATATTCGAGGAACTGTTCAGCCAGCAAGGCGTTGGACGGAATTTCGCACATCATGATGATTTTCAGCCCGTTCTCGCCACGTTTCAGCCCCTGACGCGCCAGTTCTTCAACCACTGCTTTCGCCTGATCCACGGTACGCACGAACGGGATCATGATCTCTACGTTGGTCAGTCCCATGTCGTTGCGCACACGTTTCACCGCTTCACACTCCAGCGCGAAGCAGTCGCGGAAGCTGTCAGAAACGTAGCGGCCCGCGCCACGGAAGCCCAGCATCGGGTTCTCTTCATGCGGCTCGTAACGCTCACCACCCACCAGATTGGCGTATTCGTTGGATTTAAAATCAGAAAGACGGACAATCACGCGTTTCGGATAAAACGCGGCGCCCAGCGTCGCGATCCCTTCGGTCAGACGGCCAACGTAAAATTCGCGTGGAGAATCAAAGCCTTTTATCATCTCGCGAATTTCATTTTGTAACTGTGGTTCCTGATCGTCAAACTCAAGCAGTGCGCGGGGGTGAACGCCAATCATGCGGTTGATGATAAATTCAAGACGCGCCAGACCTACGCCTTCGTTCGGCAGGCAGGCAAAGTCAAACGCACGGTCAGGGTTACCGACGTTCATCATCACTTTCAGTGGCAGGTCCGGCATGGTTTCCACGCTGGAGCTTTTCACACTGAATTCAAGCAACTCCGCATAGACGTAACCGGTATCGCCTTCGGCACAAGAAACGGTGACGTTCTCACCGTCTTTCATACGTTCGGTCGCATCACCGCAGCCCACTACCGCCGGAATACCCAGTTCACGAGCGATAATTGCCGCGTGGCAGGTACGACCGCCACGGTTGGTGACGATAGCAGACGCTTTCTTCATGATCGGTTCCCAGTCCGGGTCGGTCATGTCAGTGACCAGCACGTCGCCAGGTTCAATGCGGTTCATTTCGCTGATGTCATGAATGACTTTCACCGGACCCGCGCCGATGCGATGACCGATAGCGCGGCCTTCGGCGATAATCTTGCCCTGTGAATGCAACGTATAACGTTCCATCACCTGACCGCGAGAACGTACAGTTTCTGGACGTGCCTGCACGATAAACAATTTACCGGTGTGGCCATCTTTCGCCCACTCAATATCCATCGGGCGACCGTAGTGTTTCTCAATTTGTACGGCCTGTTTTGCCAGTTCCTGCACTTCTTCGTTGGTCAGCGAGAAGATGTCACGCTGTTCCTGCGGTACATCTTCAATTTTAACCTGCTTGCCGTGTTCCTGGGTCGGCGCGTAGACCATGCGGATTTTTTTCGACCCCATGGTGCGGCGCACGATAGCCGGGCGATTCGCTGCCAGTGTCGGTTTATGCACGTAAAACTCATCCGGGTTAACCGCGCCCTGCACGACCATTTCACCCAGGCCCCATGCGGAAGTGATAAACACCACCTGGTCAAAGCCGGATTCGGTATCAATGGAGAACATCACCCCAGAAGATGCGAGGTCGGAGCGCACCATTCGCTGAACACCGGCGGAGAGTGCCACGCCACGGTGATCGTAACCCTGATGCACACGATAAGAGATGGCGCGATCGTTAAACAGAGAAGCAAAGACATGTTTCACTGCCACGAGAACGGCGTCAAAACCCTGAACGTTGAGGAAGGTTTCCTGCTGACCGGCAAAAGAGGCGTCCGGCATATCTTCTGCGGTGGCGGAGGAACGCACCGCAAAAGAGGCATTTTCGTCATCGGCGGAAAGCTGTGCATAGGCTTCGCGGATGGCGTTTTCCAGCTCAGGCTGGAAGGGAGTGTCGATAATCCACTGGCGGATTTGCGCGCCCGCTTTCGCAAGCTGGGTAACATCGTCAATATCCGTTTTATCCAGCAGTTCATAGATGCGCTGGTTTACGCCGCTTTGGTCCAGAAACTGGTTAAACGCGTCGGCGGTTGTGGCGAAACCATTCGGAACGGAAACACCCATTCCGGAAAGGTTAGTAATCATTTCACCCAGGGAGGCATTTTTGCCCCCAACCCTGTCTACATCATTCATGCCGAGTTGGTTATACCAAAGCACCAGCGGTGACGAGCCATTGTTGGACATCGAACAATCCTTTTGTGATAAATGAACGGTTTGAGAAACACATTTCTGCGCATTTATCTTTGCATATTTAACCGGATGAAAAAAACGGTGAATCGTTCAAGCAAATATATTTTTTACTTTTTAAGACTGATCCCAGCGTTGCGCAAATCCGCTATCTTCAGTAATTTCCACATAAACCATCGGTATAAACGAAAGCGTAAAAATGAAATACTGTTTTCATAAAATATAAAATTGAAGGTTCATTTTATAAACCAGGCATAACCTTCTACGCTTCTGTACGTTTTTAATTTATGCTTTCATAGAATTATGTCTGCATCACGGGAAGAACAAAATGGATAATGCTGTTGATCGCCACGTTTTTTTATATTTCTGATGGTACGGCTATAACTGCGGAGGTATTAGGACACGCAGTGATGTCACAATTTCCCGTTACTATCAGCAGCATTACGCTGCCGTTTGTCGAAAATGAAAGCCGTGCACGGGCGGTGAAGGATCAGATTGACGCAATTTATCACCAGACAGGTGTGCGCCCGCTGGTTTTTTACTCCATTGTGCTACCGGAAATCCGCGCCATCATTTTGCAAAGCGAAGGTTTTTGCCAGGATATTGTGCAGGCGCTGGTTGCCCCTCTCCAGCAAGAGATGAAACTGGACCCGACGCCGATTGCTCACCGTACCCACGGCCTGAACCCTAATAATCTCAATAAATATGATGCGCGTATTGCGGCAATTGATTACACCCTCGCCCATGACGACGGCATTTCGTTGCGCAATCTGGATCAGGCTCAGGTGATCCTGCTCGGTGTCTCTCGTTGTGGTAAAACCCCCACCAGCCTGTATCTGGCGATGCAGTTTGGTATCCGCGCGGCAAACTACCCCTTTATTGCCGATGACATGGATAATCTGGTGCTACCCGCGTCGCTCAAACCGCTTCAGCATAAATTGTTCGGACTAACTATCGACCCTGAGCGTCTGGCGGCGATTCGCGAAGAGCGTCGGGAGAACAGTCGCTATGCCTCGCTTCGCCAGTGCCGGATGGAGGTTGCGGAAGTGGAAGCGTTGTACCGTAAAAATCAGATCCCGTGGATTAACAGTACCAATTATTCGGTAGAAGAGATTGCCACCAAGATCCTCGATATCATGGGCCTTAGCCGTCGAATGTACTAGAGAACTAGTGCATTATCTTGTTTTTTGTTATCATGCTAACCACCTGGCGAGGTGTGACACACCTCGCACTTGAAATCAGCTGCGATTGGTTTATCGTGATGCGCATCACTTCCCGGTAGTCCTGCCGTTGAAGCAACAAATTTCTGAGACTTGTAATGAACAGAACTGACGAACTCCGTACTGCGCGTATCGAGAGCCTGGTAACGCCCGCCGAACTCGCGCTACGGTATCCCGTAACGCCTGGCGTCGCCAACCATGTCATTGATTCCCGCCGCAGAATTGAAAAAATACTGAATGGTGAAGATAAGCGACTGTTGGTCATTATTGGCCCCTGCTCGATCCACGATCTGACCGCTGCCATGGAGTATGCCACCCGTCTGCAGACGTTGCGCAACCAGTACCAGTCACGACTGGAAATTGTAATGCGCACCTATTTTGAAAAACCGCGTACCGTTGTCGGCTGGAAAGGACTCATCTCCGATCCGGATTTAAACGGCAGCTATCGCGTTAATCACGGCCTTGAAATGGCACGTAAATTGCTGTTGCAGGTAAATGAACTGGGCGTTCCCACCGCAACCGAGTTTCTCGATATGGTGACCGGTCAGTTTATTGCTGACTTAATTAGCTGGGGCGCAATTGGCGCACGGACTACCGAAAGCCAGATCCACCGTGAAATGGCGTCAGCCCTCTCCTGTCCGGTAGGTTTTAAAAACGGTACCGATGGCAACACGCGGATTGCCGTGGATGCTATCCGCGCTGCCCGTGCCAGTCATATGTTCCTCTCGCCAGACAAAAACGGTCAGATGACCATCTATCAGACCAGCGGCAACCCGTATGGCCACATTATTATGCGTGGCGGCAAAAAACCGAACTACCATGCCGATGATATCGCCGCAGCCTGCGATACGCTGCACGAGTTTGATTTACCTGAACATCTGGTGGTGGATTTCAGCCACGGTAACTGCCAGAAGCAGCACCGTCGCCAGTTAGAAGTTTGTGAGGATATTTGTCAGCAAATCCGCAATGGCTCCACGCGATTGCCGGAATTATGGCAGAAAGTTTCCTGCGCGAAGGTACACAAAAAATCGCCAGCAGTCAGCCGCTCACCTACGGTCAGTCGATTACCGATCCTTGTTTAGGTTGGGAAGATACTGAACGCTTGGTCGAAAAACTCGCCTCTGCGGTAGATTCCCGCTTCTGAATGCGTGCCCATTCCTGACGGAATGGGCATCTCTGCGCAACTTGTTGTCTTCTCAACACATTACTGCTTGCTCTGGCTCGCCATAATATTGATAATAAGAATCATTGTTATATAAATTATTATTAATTTCTATGCGTTATACGGATAGCAGAAAACTCACGCCTGAAACGGATGCCAATCACAAGACCGCTTCCCCGCAGCCCATTCGGCGAATTACCAGCCAGACACTGTTAGGTCCGGATGGCAAACTGATTATCGATCATGACGGGCAAGAATATCTGCTCCGTAAAACTCAGGCTGGCAAGCTGCTGTTGACCAAGTAGCCTTTAACTCGAGCAGCTGACTTCAAGCCGTTTACCCCAGTCAGGTGGACGACTGACATAGTCATCATCCCTGTCGCTGAAAGGATTTCGCAACGCTTCATGCAGACGTTGTAATTCTGTCATATCGCCCTTTTCTGCAGCCTCAATAGCGCGTTGTGCCAGCCAGTTTCGCAATACCAGCGCAGGATTAACGCTCTGCATAAGTTGCTGACGTTCACTATCGGCAACTCCGTCTTGTTGCAAGCGCGCCCGATAACGCGTAAACCAGTCATCAAACGCCGCGCGGTCAATAAACTCATCGCGCAGCGGTGAAGCCGCACTGTGCTGCTCGGTCAGACTTAACATGCGGAATGTGCGAGTATAATCACTGCGCTCTTGCGCCATCAGACTGAACAATTCATTCAGTAGCGCATTATCCTCTTTTTGCTCCGTGATGAAGCCCAGTTTCTGCCGCATACGTTTTCCATAATGCGTCAACAAAACCTGTTGATAGCTTTCCAGCGCCTCGTTTAACGCGTCGACAGTGATAAACGGCGACAATGTCTGCGCCAGACGCTGTAAATTCCACAACGCAACGGCAGGTTGATTATCAAAGCTGTAACGTCCCTGATGATCAGAGTGATTACAAATAAAGCCCGGTTCATAATCGTCGAGGAAAGCAAATGGACCATAATCCAGCGTCAGCCCGAGAATCGACATGTTATCCGTGTTCATCACCCCGTGAGCAAAACCGACTGTCTGCCAGCTGGCGATTAACGAAGCCGTACGTGCGACAATATCGGTAAACCAGAGGCGGTATTTATCCTCTTCATCCTGAAGATGCGGCCAGTAATAGCGAATGGCGAAGTCAGCCAGCTGGCGAACTTTTTCCGGTTCCCGACGATAGTAAAAGTGTTCAAAGTGGCCAAATCGCAAATGACTCTGCGCTACGCGCATCAGCATCGCTCCTGATTCGACCGTCTCCCGGTAAACCGGCGTATCGCTGGTAACAATGCTTAAGGCGCGTGTCGTCGGAATGCCAAGGTGATGCATTGCCTCACTGGCAAGACTTTCGCGAATTGTTGAACGTAAAACCGCACGTCCGTCGCCCATCCGCGAATAAGGCGTCAGCCCCGCACCTTTCAGATGCCAGTCCATGGTGGTGCCGTCGGCAAACCGTTGCTCGCCGAGTAAAATACCGCGCCCGTCGCCAAGCTGCCCCGCCCAGACACCAAACTGGTGGCCACTGTAGACCTGGGCCAGTGGCGACATACCTGGCAGTAAAGTTTCGCCGCCCCAGACACCCGCGCCACTTTCAAACAACGACGATGGAACACCCAGCGTATTAGCCAGTTCGGCGTTATACCAAATCAACCGGGCATTATTTAAAGGCGTAGGGGAAAGCGATGTATATGTTGCCGGCAATTCATCACGCCAGCGGGTAATAAAAGACAGGGTCATAGATCCTCCTGTTTGATAGTGTAGACGGTTACTCTCGTCTTAAACACCAGCAAACAAGAGGGTTATCGCTGGACCAGCGTTGTTATCTGGCTCACGGGAACTGCGGGCCACAAACATCCCTGAAAAGCATGGAAACCAAACGGCACCATCTGCGCCAACATCTCCGGTGTATTAATACCAGCAGCAATAATACAATTGCAACAAGGTGAAATTTGCGCATGGAGCGCACGAATAAAAGGCGCGAAAGATTTATGGACTATTTGTTGCTGAATAAAACCTTTATCCAGCATGACGCGAGTGAAAAGCCCATCAAAAACAGCCTTCATTGTACTGTTGCCCGCACCCAAATTTCCCAAAACCAATGGGAAAATTTGCGATAAGTGCAAAAGTTCATAATTATCTTTTCCCTCATTAAGATGAGGATAATTTTCATTAATCATCAGTTCAGCAAAAGGAATTCTTAATAGTTTGCTTGCGTAATTATCCCTATCTAATAATAACTTTGCTACTTGTGGCGTTAAATTAATCCAGGCAAAGAGTTTGTGTTGAATAAAAAAAATGTTGGCATGATTTTAGTAATTCCAACTTTTCGGCAAATAATTGCCAATGCTGATCCTCTGAAAGTTGTGCAATAACCCGTGTCGTCGGGATGCGAACCGTACCGTCGTCACTGGAGAAATGGGTTATTAACTCAACCCCAACAAGATTTTGTTGGCTATCTCTTATCGGTAGAAAATAGTAATCAGAATGATAAAGATTCTCCAGTAAGACCTTCATGGTAACAGCCCCTCTCTACGGATTTTTTTCAACATCCAGATAAAAAGTTTGAGGCCATAAGGCATAACAAATACAGAAGGAATAACTTTCATTTGTTCCATGTTAACCACTTTTTCAGGGGTCCTTTTTTTAGATTATCCTGAGTATAAACGAATATTCCATTTGCGGTATTTTTGTCTGCAAAATACTACTGTATTCAGGAGTTAACAGACGGTGCGGTATCATCACCGTCCATTTATTGGGATACTAGATTCGTCTCGCCTGCCAGAAATTTTTCTGCCAGTAGACATTATCGAGGGAAGAACGCATCACCCCCTTGCTGGTAGAGGCATGAATGAATTGATTGTTGGTATCGTAAATACCCACGTGTAAACCATTTTGCCCGGAACCTGTTTTGAAAAAGACCAGATCGCCTGGCAGCAATTCTTCTTTATCAATTTGGGTACCGATAGCGGCCTGTTGTTTTGTTTCGCGTGGCAACTGCAAGTCGAAACGGTCGCGCATCGTCACAACCACGAAACCCGAACAGTCCACTCCACGTCGAGTCATGCCGCCATAACGATACGGCGTACCATGCCAGCTCTGTAGTTGATCGTTCAAACCGGCAATGACAGTAATGGAGTCAGAAAGCCTGGCGTTTGGCGGCGGCGCTTTATGATGGCTACACCCGGCCAGAAACAGTGCTGTAATTAAAATTAGGCAGAAACGCATTCCGTACGAATCCTCTGTTTTTTATTCTTGCATTAATTTAGCGTCGAAATTACCCGTTTTTCAAGATGCTAATGAAATCAGGTGGTCGAAATCAGCATTCGGTGACCTTCAATGTCCAGCCGACGGAAGCTCATACCATAAGCCTGGGCCAGATTCGGCGGCGTTAGTACTTCATCTCTCCGCCCACTGGCAAGCAGTTTTCCTTGTTTAAGCAACCACGCCCGATGCGCGTGACGCAATGTGTGGTTAAGATCGTGACTGCTCATCACAATCGCCACGCCTTGCTGACATAGCGCGCTCAAAATTTTATCTAACGCGCTTTGCTGGGCAACATCAAGGCTGTTCATGGGTTCATCAAGGAGAAGCAATTGACCTGCCGGATTCGCTTGCGGCGTAATTTGTAGCACCACCGCAGCAAGACGGACACGTTGCCATTCACCACCGGATAGTTGATTGGTGCTTCGACCGAGTTTGTCATCAAGGGCCAACGCCCCTGCGACATCATTTAGCAGATCGGTTCGCGTTTTATTGTGCTGGTGCATGGTCAGGTAATGCCAGACCGGCATAGCAAACGGCGGCGTCTGCTGTTGTGCAAGATAGGCGCGATGCAGGGCGAGTTTTGTTGCGGGCCAGGTATCCAGTGGTTTACCTGCAAACTGAATGCTTCCCTGACCACTGGTCATCCCCGCCATTCGCGCCAGCAAGGTGCTCTTGCCCGCGCCGTTCGGCCCCACCAGATGCAGGATCTCCCCTGCCCGGACCTCGCCAGAAAGCGGCCCCAGGCGGGTTGATTCCGCTACATCCTGTAACTGCATCACAATAGACATTATTTTGCCAACGCCAGTTTAATGCTTTCCATTACAATAGGATCTTCCGGTGTCATATCCGGGGAAAAACGCTGGATGACCTTTCCGTCTCTACCCACCAGAAATTTTTCAAAATTCCACAAAATATCATCAGGATACAGCGGTGCGCGACCTTTACTGGCCATTCGCGCGTAGAAACCGCTCTCTTCCGGTGCCACCGCCGTCGGCGCTGCGGCAATCAATTTTTGATATAGCGGATGACGACCTTCGCCATTGACCTCAATTTTACTGAACATTGGGAACGTCACGCCCCAGGTGGTGGTGCAATAAGTTTTAATTTCTTCATCACTACCTGGTTCTTGTTCAAGGAACTGATTGCACGGAAATCCCAGCACGACGAAACCACGATCGGCCCAGGCTTTCTGGATGTTCTCCAACTGTTCATATTGCGGCGTTAAGCCACACTTTGAAGCGACATTGACAATCAGCAGCACATTACCGGCATATTTCTCCAGCGTGGTCACTTCCCCGTCAATCGTCTTCACTACGGTGGTCAGAATGGGATCTTGCATCGTGTCTCCTGGATAAGGTCAGTAAAAATCTTAGCTTTTAATCATAGACCGTCTTTATGCGGCTAACGTCCTGCTTTTAACAATAACCAGATAAACACCGGCGCACCCAGGGTGGCGGTGACCACACCAATCGGTAACTCTGCGGAAGCCAGCGCCAGTCGAGCAACAATATCGGCAAGCAGCAACGCAGTAGCACCTGCCAGCGCGCAGCCGGGAAGTAATACCCGGTGATCGGTTAATCCGCACAGCCGCAGAATATGTGGGATAACCAGGCCAATAAACCCAATAGCGCCAGCCAACGCTACACTGACACCGACCATCCAACCGGTAGCCGCGACCAGCACATTGCGCCAGAGCCACAGTGGTAACCCCAGTTGTCGCGCCGAAATTTCACCCAGCGCTAACATATTCATTGGGCGGGACTGACAGCAAATACACAACAACACCGGAATCAAGGCCACCATCAGCCAACTTTGCCGCCAGTCTACACCACCAAAGCCGCCCATCATCCAGTACATCAGTTGGCGTAAATCAACAGACGTGGAAAAGTAGATGGCCCACGTCATTAACGCGCTACAGATGATACCCAGCGCAACACCAGCCAGCAGTAATCGGCTGGTTGAAAGATGACGGCGGGCAAAACGCAAGAGAATTAAGGTGATAATAAGCGCGCCAGCAATCGCACACAGCCCCAGCGCCCAGTTCGGTAACTGCCCTTGCCCGAGCAATACAGCGGCGATAAGCCCCACTCCAGCGCCGTTAGAGACGCCAAGCAGCCCCGGCTCCGCAAGAGGGTTTTCAAACAGCGCCTGCATGACCGCGCCTGATAACGCCAGCGCCGCGCCAACCAGCAATACAGCCAGGGTACGTGGCAGGCGAATTTGCCAGACGAACAGTTCGCCACGAGGAGTGAACCAGTCGGCAGGTGAAATCCATTGTTCACCAGCGCAAAGGCTTAAGAGAAGCGCCAGCAGCATCAAAACTGACAGGCATAATAACCAGCGAATATTTTGTCGCTGTTGGTGGCGGGCAAGTGTCAGCATGGTATCCGTTCTGCTGAAGTGTCATTCCGTTGATTTTACGGTGACTCTTCGACAGTGAAAAGAAAAAAGGCCGCAGAGCGGCCTTTTTAGTTAGATCAGATTACTCGTCTTTGGGTGTGGCGTTTTCGACCCGGCTTTTTAACTTCTGCCCGGGTCTGAAGGTCACCACGCGCCGTGCTGTAATGGGAATATCCTCGCCCGTTTTCGGGTTACGTCCCGGGCGTTGATTCTTATCACGCAGATCGAAGTTACCAAAACCAGAGAGTTTCACCTGCTCGCCGTTTTCCAGAGCGCGACGGATCTCTTCGAAAAACAGTTCAACCAGTTCTTTGGCATCCCGCTTGCTAAGCCCAAGCTTATCAAACAGATATTCTGACATTTCAGCTTTTGTAAGCGCCATAGGTTCAATCCCTCAATGATGCCTGGAATCGCTCTTTTAATGCCTCTACACATTTGGCGACGGTAGCGGCAATCTCCTCTTCTTCGAGTGTACGGCTGGTATCTTGCAGGATCAGGCTTATGGCGAGGCTCTTATACCCCTCCGCAACACCCTTACCGCGGTACACGTCAAATAAGTTTACGCCAACTACCTGATTTACGCCAACTTTCTTACATTCGGATAAAATATCCGCTGCGGGAACGTTTTCTGCAACCACAACCGCGATGTCACGACGGTTCGCCGGGAAGCGCGAAATCTCGCGCGCTTGAGGCACCACGCGGTCTGCGAGCTTGTTCCACTCCAGTTCAAACACCAGAGTGCGACCGTTAAGATCCAGTTTACGTTCCAGTTCAGGATGAACAACCCCAACAAAACCAATACGTTCACCTTTCAGATAAATCGCTGCGGATTGCCCCGGATGCAGTGCCGGATTCGCTTCTGCACGGAACTCAACCTCATTCAGTTTACCGGTCAGGTCGAGAACGGATTCAAGATCGCCTTTCAAATCATAGAAATCAACGGTCTCTTTTGCCAGGTTCCAGTGCTCTTCGTAACGGTTACCGCAAATCACACCGGCTAACATCAGATCCTGACGAATGCCCAATGGCGCCTGAGTATCTGGCACGAAGCGCAGACCGCTTTCAAAAATGCGCACACGGTTTTGCTGACGGTTCTGGTTGTACACTACAGTTGCCAGTAGACCTGTCCACAGAGAAAGACGCATTGCCGACATTTCAACGGAAATCGGGCTTGGCAGCAGTAAGGCTTCAACGCCAGGATGAATCATCTGCTGCACTTTCGGATCAACGAAGCTATAGGTGATCACTTCCTGATAGCCTTTGTCGTTGAGCAGCGTTTTCACGCGCTTGAGCGACAGGTCAGCTTCACGGTGAGTCCCCATAATCAGGCTCGCCTGTACCGGTTCATCCGGGATGTTGTTGTAGCCGTAAACGCGCGCCACTTCTTCGACCAGATCTTCTTCAATCTCCATGTCGAAACGCCAACTCGGTGCAACAGCCTGCCACTCGTCCTTGCCTTCGGTAACTTCACAGCCGAGACGACGCAGAATGTCAGTCACCTGTGCATCGGCAATATGATGGCCGATCAGACGATCCAGTTTGCTACGACGTAAAGTGATGGTTGCACGCTTCGGCAGCGTTGCTTCGTTGGTGATATCAATTACCGGACCAGCCTCACCACCGCAGATGTCGATCAGCAGACGGGTCGCACGTTCCATCGCTTTGTGCTGCAGTGCCGGATCAACGCCACGCTCATAACGGTGAGACGCATCAGTATGCAGGCCATGACGACGAGCACGACCGGTGATAGACAGCGGGCTGAAGAAAGCACATTCCAGCAGAACGTTTTGCGTTTCGTCATTCACGCCAGAGTGTTCGCCACCAAAGATGCCGCCCATCGCCAGCGCCTTGTTGTGGTCGGCGATGACCAGGGTGTCAGCATTCAGCTTCGCTTCAGTGCCATCAAGCAGCACCAGCGTTTCGCCCTCTTTCGCCATCCGCACCACAATGCCGCCTTCAATGCGATCTTTATCGAAAGCGTGCATCGGCTGGCCCAGTTCAAGCAGCACATAGTTGGTGACGTCAACGACTGCATCGATAGAACGAATCCCGCAACGACGCAGTTTTTCTTTCATCCACAGCGGAGTTGGCGCTTTAACGTTAATGCCTTTTACTACGCGGCCAAGATAACGCGGGCAGGCTTCCGGCGCTTCGACGGCAATCGGCAGCGTGTCATCGATGGTTGCACCAACCGGGACAATTTCCGGTTCAACCAGTGGAAGCTGGTTCAGCACGGCAACATCACGCGCTACGCCGATAATGCCTAAGCAGTCTGCACGGTTTGGCGTCACACTTATTTCGATGGTGTTGTCATCAAGTTTCAGGTATTCACGGATGTCGGTGCCAATTGGCGCATCCGCAGGCAGTTCGATAATACCGTTATGATCGTCAGAAATACCCAGCTCAGAGAAGGAGCACAGCATCCCTTCAGACGGTTCACCGCGCAGTTTCGCGGCTTTAATTTTGAAATCGCCCGGCAGTACAGCACCAATAGTTGCTACCGCCACACGCAGGCCCTGACGACAGTTTGGCGCGCCGCAGACGATGTCCAGCAGGCGATCGCCACCGACGTTGACTTTGGTCACTCGCAGTTTGTCAGCATTCGGATGCTGCGCACATTCAACCACTTCACCAACGACCACGCCGTGGAAGCTACCGGCAACCGGTTCTACACCGTCAACTTCCAGGCCCGCCATCGTGATTTGATTCGCCAGCGCATCACTATCAATCGCCGGGTTCACCCATTCGCGTAACCACAGTTCACTGAATTTCATAATCTATTCCTGCCTTATTTAAACTGTTTGAGGAAACGCAGATCGTTTTCGAAGAATGAACGCAGGTCGGTGACGCCGTAACGCAACATGGTCAGACGCTCCATCCCCATCCCGAAGGCGAAACCGGAGTAAACTTCCGGATCGATGCCAACATTACGCAGCACGTTCGGATGCACCATCCCGCAGCCCAGTACTTCCAGCCATTTACCGTTTTTACCCATGACGTCCACTTCTGCAGAAGGTTCGGTGAACGGGAAGTAGGAAGGACGGAAGCGAATCTGCAAATCTTCTTCAAAGAAGTTACGCAGGAAGTCGTGCAGCGTGCCTTTCAGGTTGGTAAAGCTGATGTTGGTATCAACAATCAGACCTTCCATCTGATGGAACATCGGCGTGTGAGTCTGGTCGTAGTCGTTACGGTAAACGCGGCCAGGCGCGATAATACGAATCGGCGGCTGCTGGGCTTTCATGGTGCGGATCTGTACGCCAGAGGTCTGGGTACGCAGGCAGGCGGGTAGCGTCAAACCAGAAAGTGTCGTGGTCAGCGCGCGCCGGGTGGTGGCCAGGAATGTTCAGAGCATCGAAGTTATGATAATCATCTTCGATTTCCGGCCCGGTTGCCACGGTAAAGCCAAGCTCACCGAAGAAACTTTCGATACGATCGATGGTACGGGTAACCGGATGCAGACCACCATTTTCGATTACGACGACCTGGCAGGGAAACATCGATAGTTTCTGCAGCCAGACGCGCATTCAGCGCTGCGCTTTCCAGTTCGGCTTTACGCGCATTCAGCGCCTGCTGAACTTGCTCTTTCGCTTCGTTGATAACCGCACCAGCTGCCGGACGCTCTTCTGGCGGCAGCTCACGCAGGGTCGTCATCTGAAGGGTTAAGTGCCCTTTTTTACCCAAATATTCGACGCGCACATTGTCTAACGCGGCAACATCTGACGCCTGGCTAATGGCCGCCTTCGCACTGGCAACCAGTTCTGCGAGATGTGACATGGTTTTCCTCATTGTGTCAGTGGTGACACTGGTTCGTTGGACTTAGAGCCTATCCCATCAGGCTATTTTACTTGCCATTTTGGTCCCGGCAGTGCTCGAAATTCTCACGTACTTAAGTACGCTCCGGTTTCTCCACGCTGACCGTGTCCAGACTGGCTGCGACAATTACGCCTGATGAGACAGGCTTTTTATTTTTCAAAACGCGCATACAAAAAAAAGCCTCCACTGGGAGGCTTTCAGGCGCTGTTTTCCGTTTCTCTTCTCACGCGCTAGCCTCCTGGAGTCAGGTGCTAAAGTAAAAAAAGAAGCGGAAAATAGCAGCATTCATTGCTTGCGTTACCTTTTGGTACTTTTCAAAAGACCTTTATTGAAAAGGCTACGGCGATAAAAGTCAATGTTTTGATGGCGTTGAAACGAAAAGAGGGAGACTAGCTCCCTCTTTCAACTGGCTTATGCCAGAGCTGCTTTCGCTTTTTCAACCAGAGCGGTGAACGCTACTTTGTCGAATACTGCGATATCAGCCAGGATCTTACGGTCGATTTCAACAGAGGCTTTTTTCAGGCCATTGATGAATTTGCTGTAAGAAATACCGTTCTGACGTGCTGCTGCGTTGATACGCGCAATCCACAGTTGACGGAACTGACGCTTACGTTGACGACGGTCACGGTAAGCATACTGACCAGCTTTGATAACAGCCTGGAAGGCAACGCGGTATACGCGAGAACGCGCACCGTAGTAGCCTTTAGCTTGTTTCAAAATTTTCTTGTGACGTGCGCGTGCAATAACACCACGTTTTACGCGAGCCATATGTGCTCTCCTGTATCTATATTCTAATTAAAAAGTTAAAAAACGTTAACGGCTTATGCGTACGGCAGGCACGCGATTACCAGGCCCAGATCGCCTTTGGAAACCATGGCTTTCGGACGCAGGTGACGTTTACGTTTGGTCGCTTTTTTGGTCAGAATGTGACGCAGGTTAGCGTGCTTGTGCTTAAAACCACCTTTACCGGTTTTTTTGAAGCGCTTAGCAGCACCGCGTACGGTCTTAATTTTTGGCATTTTAATAACTTCCACTTCGCATTGTTGATAAACAGAAACAAAGGCGAATCACCCTGTGAGCCGAGGCCCACAGGAATGATTACTTGATGGCCTTACTGTTTCTTCTTAGGAGCGAGCACCATGATCATCTGGCGGCCTTCGATCTTCGTTGGGAAGGATTCGACCACTGCCAGTTCTTGCAAATCGTCTTTCACGCGATTAAGCACTTCCATACCGATTTGCTGGTGCGCCATCTCACGACCGCGGAAACGCAGCGTGATTTTGGCTTTATCGCCCTCTTCGAGAAAGCGAATCAGGCTGCGGAGTTTTACCTGATAGTCGCCTTCATCTGTACCAGGACGGAATTTAATTTCCTTAACCTGGATAACTTTTTGCTTTTTCTTCTGTTCCTTAGAAGACTTGCTCTTTTCATAGAGGAATTTGCCGTAATCCATTATACGACAAACCGGCGGCTCGGCGTTAGGGCTGATCTCGACTAAGTCTACTCCGGCTTCTTCAGCTTTCTCCAGAGCTTCTCTCAGACTCACAATACCAAGCTGCTCGCCTTCCAAACCTGTTAAGCGAACTTCCTGGGCGCGAATTTCGCCATTGATACGGTTAGGACGCGCCGTTTGAACTCGTTTTCCGCCTTTAATACCTTATTCCTCCAATTGTTTAAGACTGCGGCTGCGAATCTCTTGTTGCAGCTTCTCGATCACTTCATTTACGTCCATGCTTCCCAGGTCTTTACCACGGCGGGTGCGAACGGCAACTTTGCCAGATTCCACCTCTTTATCACCACAGACCAGCATATATGGGACGCGACGCAAAGTGTGCTCGCGGATTTTAAAGCCAATCTTCTCATTTCTCAAGTCTGCTTTAACACGAATGCCCGCATTTGATAGTTTTTGCGTCAATTCGTTAACGTATTCAGACTGTGAATCTGTAATGTTCATGATAACAACCTGAACCGGCGCAAGCCAGGTCGGGAAGAAACCAGCGAACTCTTCGGTCAGGATACCGATGAAACGTTCCATCGACCCAAGAATTGCACGGTGAATCATTACCGGAACCTTACGCTCGTTGTCTTCGCCTACATAGGAAGCGCTCAGACGAGACGGTAAGGAGAAGTCCAGCTGTACTGTACCGCACTGCCATGCACGATCGAGGCAGTCATACAGGGTAAATTCAATTTTCGGACCGTAGAACGCGCCTTCACCCAGTTGATACTCAAACGGGATGTTGTTTTCTTCCAGCGCAACTGCCAGGTCCGCCTCAGCACGATCCCACATTTCGTCACTGCCAATACGTTTTTCAGGACGAGTGGAAAGCTTGACCACGATCTTCTCGAAGCCAAAAGTGCTGTACATATCATAGACTAAACGGATACATCCGTTAACTTCATCGCGAATTTGTTCTTCAGTACAGAAGATATGCGCGTCATCCTGAGTAAAACCACGCACGCGCATCAGGCCGTGAAGGGATCCTGACGGCTCGTTACGGTGGCAGCTACCGAACTCGGCCATACGCAGCGGCAGATCGCGATACGACTTCAGCCCCTGGTTAAAGATTTGTACGTGACCCGGACAGTTCATCGGCTTAATGCAGTATTCACGGTTCTCAGAAGAGGTGGTGAACATTGCATCTTTATAGTTTTCCCAGTGACCGGTTTTTTCCCACAGGACGCGGTCCATCATAAACGGACCTTTAACTTCCTGATACTGGTACTCTTTCAGTTTAGAGCGAACGAACACTTCCAGTTCACGGAAGATGGTCCAGCCGTCATTGTGCCAGAACACCATACCCGGCGCTTCTTCCTGCATATGGTACAGGTCGAGCTGTTTACCGATTTTACGGTGGTCGCGTTTAGCGGCTTCTTCCAGACGCTGCAGGTACGCGTTGAGGGCTTTTTTATCTGCCCACGCAGTACCATAAATACGTTGCAACATTTTATTGTTGCTGTCGCCGCGCCAGTAGGCCCCTGCCGTTTTCATCAGTTTGAAATGGTGGCAGAAACGCATATTCGGTACATGCGGACCGCGGCACATATCGACATATTCTTCGTGGAAATAGAGGCCAGGCTGGTCATCATGGGCGATGTTTTCGTCCAGGATGGAGACTTTATAGCTCTCGCCGCGTTTAACGAAAGTTTCACGCGCTTCGTGCCAGCTGACTTTCTTCTTAATGACGTCGTAGTTTTTCTCAGCAAGCTCATGCATCCGCTTCTCGAGTGCTTCGACATCTTCCTGGGTTAACGTGCGGTCAAGATCAACGTCGTAATAGAAACCGTTGTCAATAACCGGGCCGATTGCCATTTTGGTATGCGGCCAAAGTTGTTTAATTGCGTGCCCTAACAGGTGCGCACAGGAGTGACGAATGATCTCCAGACCTTCTTCGTCTTTAGCGGTAATGATCGCCAGTTTAGCGTCGTTTTCAATCAAATCGCACGCATCTACCAGTTCGCCATTAACGCGCCCTGCGATACAGGCTTTCGCCAGACCTGGACCAATGTCCAGCGCAACATCCATGGGGCTTACAGCGTGGTCGTAATGGCGTTGGCTGCCATCAGGAAGAGTAATAACAGGCATGTTATATCCTTATTTGCAGTGGTGACCCACACGAAAGATCACATACAAAGATTCATATGAAATTTATCAAAAAGGTTTGGGCTGATTCCCGCTTCACTCTGCGAAATATGTCACAGCATGCTGATTGGCGATGCCAGACCTACACCCACTTTCTGATAATACCGCTTGGCAGTTTACACGGTAATTGTTATCGGGCAAAGCGACAATCATCATGTTCGATATGATATAAATCAATACAGGCAACACCTGACCCTTTTGTTACACTCGATTATTGAAGACTGGAAATCCCCTGGAAAAACGCATGCCGACAAAACGTTTCAACAAAAAACACTGGAAGATGGTGGTAGTCCTGCTGTCTATTTGCGGCGCGATGCTGTTGCTACGCTGGGCAGCGATGATTTGGGGCTGAATGGTGATGCGCCATCAACAGACAATGCAGCCAGACCGCATAACACGGTCCGGCACATTATTACATCCTGTAGCCCAGCGATAACGTGGTGCGGCGATCGGTATGTTCTGGCGCAGACTCAGGCGGTTCAGAGTTCCATGTAACGTTGTAGGCCACCTTCAGACCAAAATGTTCATTGATGGCAACATTTAATGCGCTTTCCGAGTTCAGCGTAGTGTCTTCAGCACCAAAAACCGATACACCCTGGGTAAATTTAGCGTTGTCGGTCAACTGCCATGCATAAGCTCCGGAGGCATACCCCAGCGGCTGCGTTTTACTGGCATTATCGGTATATTTGTCGTAACGCACGCCAGGGCCGAATTCAAAACGGAAGCTGTGTACCGGGCCATTTAAAAACTGGCGACCATAACCCGCAGTCAATACATCTCGTTCCCGATAACCGTTATAACGGTCTGTCAGCCAACTTGCCTGACCAAACAAATAATCATAATCAGTTAAATTAAAACGGCTACGACCACCTACTGCATATTTTTCCGAAGAACGCTCATCATTAGAAGAAGTATTGCTCGCATTTCCCCACAGCGACCAGGCAGTCGTCTGCCCATACCAGGTCATGGTGGAATCAGCCGTCAGTGAGGAACTTTTCGTGTTGCCTGATTGTGCAAGATAACCTGCGTTCAGATTACCTTCGAAAGGTTTTTTTGCGCTGGCAGGATCGTCCATGACAGTAAAAACGGAATCATCGGCAGTTGCAGTCAGAGACGCAAACATACCCCCCGCCAACATAGCGATGGCAGGAACTGTCTTCAAAAGCTTCATTTATTAAAAGTCCGTACAACAAAAAAAGAGACCATCGCGGTCCCGGAAACTTTCTTAAGGATCAAAGAGTAGCGTCCCTGGAAAGGTGACAAATTATAAAAAGGAGTGAAAAACTTAGCAATGACTTCTTATTTCATTTTTTGAATAAGCGCGTTGCGAAAACAGATATTTATTTATATATCTTTACCTTATTAATTTTATATAAATATCTAATAAATCATATTGTTAATTCCTTCACTTTCCACTGATTCAGTGCCAGACTGAAATCAGCCTATAGGAGGAAATGATGGTACGTATCTATACGTTGACACTTGCGCCCTCTCTCGATAGCGCAACAATAACCCCGCAAATTTACCCCGAAGGAAAACTGCGCTGTACTGCCCCCGTGTTTGAACCTGGTGGCGGCGGTATTAATGTCGCTCGCGCTATTGCTCATCTGGGCGGGAGCGCGACGGCCATATTCCCGGCCGGCGGCGCGACCGGTGAACATCTCGTCGCTCTGCTGGCCGATGAAAATGTCCCTGTTGCCACTGTCGAAGCGAAGGACTGGACCCGCCAGAATCTGCATGTACATGTGGAATCCAGCGGTGAGCAGTATCGCTTTGTCATGCCCGGCGCAGCTTTAAGCGAAGATGAATTTCGTCAACTTGAAGAACAAGTTCTGGAAATCGAGTCAGGGGCTATTCTGGTTATTAGTGGAAGCCTGCCACCAGGCGTAAAACTGGAAAAGTTAACGCAGCTTATTTCTGCTGCGCAAAAACAAGGAATACGCTGCATCGTCGACAGTTCCGGCGAAGCCTTAAGCGCAGCACTGGCGATTGGCAACATCGAGTTAGTTAAACCTAACCAAAAAGAACTCAGCGCACTGGTAGGTCGCGAACTCACTCAACCCGATGATGTGCGTAAAGCCGCGCAGGAAATTGTTAATAGTGGTAAGGCCAAACGGGTCGTCGTTTCCCTTGGTCCACAAGGCGCGTTGGGGGTAGATAGCGAAAACTGCATTCAGGTTGTGCCACCACCGCTAAAAGCCAAAGTACCGTCGGTGCTGGCGACAGCATGGTAGGGGCTATGACGCTGAAGCTGGCAGAAAATGCCTCGCTTGATGAAATGGTTCGTTTTGGAGTCGCTGCCGGTAGTGCCGCAACACTCAATCAGGGAACACGCCTGTGCTCCCATGACGATACACAAAAAATTTACGCTTACCTTTCCCACTAATCGAGACATTCCCCCATCGGTTGGGGGAATCACCACAAACCTGTCGGCAACGCGTTTCTGCGACTATGCTAAAAAATCACGTGATAACAAAGAGGTGAATTATGGCTGGTGGCGATCTTGTCCGTTATGTCATTGCTGTCATGTTGCATGAAGATACATTAACTGAAATTAATGAGTTAAATAACTTTCTGACACGCGATGGCTTCTCACTGACCATGACAGACGATGATGGGAATATCCATGAACTAGGGACGAATACCTTTGGACTTATCAGCACGCAAAACGAAGATGAGATAAGAGAACTCGTTGCCGGGCTCGCCCAGAGCGCTACAGGTAAAGACCCCGAGATAAGGATCACCACCTGGGAGGAATGGAATAGCAACAAATAAAGATTTCTGGGCAATAATCAGTCTGTGGTGTGCGTTAGCTCGTGTTTTTACACCTTATTCTTGCGCTAACCTTATGATCTGGCAGACAGCATGGGAGAGACATCATGTGGCAGGTAATCAGTCGTCTTTTGAGCGAGCAGTTAGGTGAAGGCGAAATCGAACTGCGTAATGAACTGCCTGGCGGGGAAGTCCATGCCGCATGGCATTTGCGCTATGCAGGACGCGACTTTTTCGTCAAATGTGATGAAAGAGAATTGCTTCCCGGTTTTACCGCCGAAGCCGACCAACTGGAGTTATTGTCTCGCAGTAAAACCGTCACCGTACCCCGGGTGTGGGCAGTTGGCGCTGACCGTGACTACAGTTTTCTGGTGATGGATTATCTCCCTCCTCGGCCGTTGGATGCACATAACGCCTTTATTTTAGGGCAGCAAATTGCGCATCTACATCAATGGAGCGACCAGCCACAATTTGGCCTCGATTTCGATAACGCCCTTTCTACTACCCCTCAACCCAATACCTGGCAACGCCGCTGGTCAACGTTTTTTGCTGAACAACGGATTGGCTGGCAACTGGAGCTGGCAGCAGAAAAAGGGATCGCCTTCGGCAATATCGACGCCATCGTCGAGCATATCCAGCAGCGCCTGGCTTCACATCAGCCGCAACCATCACTGTTACACGGCGATCTATGGTCAGGGAATTGTGCGCTAGGTCCGAATGGTCCGTATATTTTCGACCCTGCTTGTTACTGGGGCGACAGAGAGTGCGATCTGGCCATGTTGCCGCTACATACCGAACAGCCTCCGCAAATCTATGATGGTTATCAATCAGTTTCACCGCTCCCGATCGATTTCCTCGAACGCCAACCGATTTACCAGCTTTACACTTTGCTAAACCGTGCAAGGTTGTTTGGTGGTCAACATCTGGTTATTGCTCAACAATCATTGGATAGAGTGTTAGCCGCGTGACGGGAGTCGATGATAATGGCCGCACCGCGCGGCCTTTGTATTAAATGAAACCGAGCAGAGAAAAGAACACGTATCCCGCAGCAATACAAATGACCGGCAGGATATAGAGTGAAAAAAACTGCGTGAAGATAGTATGGCGTGGAACGACAATGCGCGACTCGATCTGTTCACGCGTTAACCCCTCTTCCCCTTTAGCCTTCTCCAGAATGAGTTGATCTTCAACGCCTTCGCGCAAGAAGCGCGCCTGACGACTCATGCGTGCTCCAGAGTCTTGCAACGCCAGCCCGACAAAAATCAGGATAAAGATCACCCAGAACATAACGTTCACACCACCATTAAAATTGGGCGTCGGCGAGTTATACCAGAACAGATTCAAAAAAGGCGTATTCGCCTGCATCATATCGATCATGACATGGGCAAAGTCGAGCATTACCGCATTAATGCCTTCCTGGGTTTCTTGCCGGGTATTCATAAACTTCAGCAAGGAAATCAACGTGGAAACAAGTGTTGGTATAAAAATCACCCAACCGAAAATCCTTTTCAAAATAGCAATGCGTCCAGCTTGTTGATATGTCATGAGTTCTCCTTGATTAAGACGCGTCGATTCACTTAGTTTACCTGTAGATATCTGTTTTCGCCCATTCTTTAAAGGCGATATGATAGGCGCTTAATCATAAGCACAGCTTAATACCTTACACATAATGCTCTAAAGGAGAGGTTGTAATGTCAACCCCACGACAGATTCTTGCTGCAATTTTTGATATGGATGGATTACTTATCGATTCCGAACCATTATGGGATCGGGCCGAACTGGATGTGATGGCAAGCCTGGGGGTGGACATCTCCCGTCGTAATGAGCTACCGGACACCTTAGGTTTACGCATCGATATGGTGGTTGATCTGTGGTATGCCCGGCAACCGTGGAATGGACCGAGTCGTCAGGAAGTGGTCGATCGGGTAATTGCCCGTGCCATTTCGCTGGTTGAAGAGACGCGTCCATTACTGCCTGGCGTGCGTGAAGCCGTTGCTTTATGTAAAGCGCAGGGCTTATTGGTTGGTCTGGCTTCAGCGTCACCGCTGCATATGCTTGAAAAAGTGCTGGCCATGTTTGACCTACGTGACAGTTTCGATGCCCTCGCCTCCGCCGAAAAATTGCCTTATAGCAAGCCACATCCGCAGGTTTATCTCGACTGCGCGGCAAAACTGGGCGTTGACCCAATCGCCTGCGTGGCGCTGGAAGACTCTGTTAATGGCATGATCGCCTCGAAGGCAGCACGAATGCGCTCCATCGTCGTTCCAGCACCAGAAGCGCAAAATGATCCCCGTTTTGTGTTGGCGAATGTAAAACTTTCATCCTTGACCGAACTCACCGCGAAAGACCTCCTCGGTTAATAAAAAGGGGCGTGGTGACACGGCCCCTGGTTGCTTATCTGAAATCACGTTCAACTGATGATTTTATCATCAAATTATGATGAAGAGTTACACCGTCACCACTTCCGCGCACTGTATAAAAACCCTATACTGTACGTATCGACAGTTTAGTGAGTTTTATCATGACGGCGGAAGGTCACCTCCTCTTTTCTATTGCTTGTGCGGTGTTTGCTAAAAATGCCGAGCTTACACCCGTGCTGGCACAGGGTGACTGGTGGCATATTGTCCCTTCCGCAATATTAACTTGTCTGTTACCGGATATTGACCATCCAAAGTCGTTTCTTGGGCAGCGATTAAAGTGGATATCAAAACCCATTGCCCGCGCTTTTGGTCACCGTGGCTTTACCCACAGTCTGCTGGCGGTGTTTGCTCTACTGGCGACCTTTTATCTGAAAGTTCCGGAAAGCTGGTTTATTCCGGCTGATGCTCTGCAAGGTATGGTTCTCGGTTATTTGAGTCATATTCTTGCTGATATGCTGACCCCCGCTGGCGTTCCCCTACTCTGGCCGTGCCGATGGCGTTTCCGTCTGCCAATTCTGGTTCCACAAAAAGGCAACCAGTTAGAACGTTTTTCTCTGCATGGCGTTGTTTGTCTGGTCAGTGTGGATGCCCCATTCACTGCCCGAAAACAGTGCCGTGCGTTGGTCATCGCAAATGATTAATACCTTGCAGATCGAGTTTCATCGCCTTATTAAGCATCAGGTTGAATACTAAAAAAACAAAAATCGCTTTTCTGGAATAAGCCATTCCATTTGAATATAAGAGCCAGCTCACAGTTCTGTTAATCTTGCTTCAACACTATGGCTACTGCGTAGCGATAGAAATAATAAGATCAGGAGAACGGGGATGAACTTTCCATTAATTGCGAACATCATAGTGTTCGTTGTGCTGCTGTTTGCGCTGGCCCAAACCCGCCACAAACAGTGGAGTCTGGCCAAAAAAGTGCTGGTAGGTCTGGTGATGGGTGTGGTTTTTGGCCTTGCCCTGCATACCATTTATGGTTCTGACAGCCAGGTACTCAAAGATTCTGTGCAGTGGTTTAACATTGTCGGTAACGGCTATGTTCAGTTACTGCAAATGATCGTCATGCCGCTGGTATTTGCCTCCATTTTAAGTGCGGTTGCCCGTCTGCATAACGCGTCTCAACTAGGAAAAATCAGTTTTCTGACTATTGGTACGCTACTGTTTACCACGCTGATTGCGGCGCTGGTCGGTGTACTGGTCACTAATGTGTTTGGTTTGACGGCTGAAGGTCTGGTTCAGGGTGGTGCAGAAACTGCACGTCTGAACGCTATCGAAAGCAACTATGTCGGTAAAGTCTCTGACCTGAGCGTTCCGCAGCTTGTCTTGTCCTTTATCCCGAAAAACCCGTTTGCCGATCTGACCGGTGCCAATCCGACGTCAATTATCAGCGTGGTAATTTTTGCGGCTTTCCTGGGCGTTGCAGCACTGAAACTGCTGAAAGATGATGCGCCGAAAGGTGAACGAGTCTTAACCGCTATCGATACGCTGCAAAGCTGGGTGATGAAACTGGTTCGCCTGGTCATGCAACTGACGCCATACGGCGTTCTGGCACTGATGACCAAAGTCGTTGCTGGCTCCAACCTGCAAGACATCATTAAACTGGGTAGCTTCGTTGTCGCGTCCTACCTCGGTCTTATCATTATGTTTGCAGTGCATGGCATTCTGCTGGGCATTAATGGCGTAAGCCCGCTGAAATACTTCCGTAAAGTATGGCCAGTGCTGACGTTTGCCTTCACCAGTCGCTCCAGTGCTGCGTCTATTCCGCTGAATGTAGAAGCACAAACGCGTCGTCTGGGTGTTCCTGAATCCATCGCCAGTTTCGCCGCCTCTTTCGGCGCGACCATTGGTCAAAACGGCTGTGCCGGGCTATATCCGGCAATGCTGGCAGTGATGGTTGCGCCTACGGTTGGCATTAATCCGCTGGACCCAATGTGGATTGCGACACTCGTTGGTATCGTCACTGTGAGTTCAGCAGGTGTTGCAGGCGTTGGTGGCGGTGCAACATTCGCCGCACTGATTGTACTCCCTGCAATGGGCTTGCCGGTAACGCTGGTGGCATTGTTAATTTCCGTTGAACCACTTATCGATATGGGCCGTACGGCACTGAACGTCAGCGGTTCTATGACCGCAGGTACACTGACCAGCCAGTGGCTGAAGCAGACCGATAAATCCATTCTGGATAGCGAAGATGACGCCGAACTGGCTCACCGTTAACCCTGGCTTATAACGCAAAACGCCTGTCATCCCGACAGGCGTTTTTTTTACTCTTCGACCTCATTCTCTTGTCGAACCTGATTCGCCCAGCGCTGGGCCGCCTCCGGCACACTAAACGCCGGTGAGCGCAAGAATGATTCCCCCACCAGAACAAACGCCACATATTTGCCACGTAGTATCCAGACATCACGAAACGAATCCATTTTAATCGCATGCTCCGGCGGCGCAGGTTCCGTGCGCGGGACATAGCTAATAATCGGGCGGTTTTGCTGACGTAGCGGTTTCTTCATTACTGGCTTCACTAAACGCATATTAAAAATCAGAAAAAATGTAGTTTAGCCGATTTAGCCCACGTCCGTCCTGCTTTGCGTACATCTTCAAATACTTTCGCCGACACCACTTCCAGAGCGAGACTACCCCTGATGGTCTATAGTTAGAGGGTTTTTTGACCAAAAAAGCGGCCCTTTCAGCAATGAAATAAGGAGACGAGTTCAATGTCGCAACATAACGAAAAGAACCCACATCAGCACCAGTCCCCCCTGCACGACTCGAACGAAGCGAAACCAGGAAT